>JAQVKX010000079.1 GCA_028694425.1 Candidatus Gastranaerophilales bacterium | reverse complement strand
TTGAACAATAAGATAAAGGCATTAAAGCGAAGGGGGTTCGGATACAGGAACTGGCTGAATTTCGAGTATCGCATATACGCAGAATGCAATACCTAACTATATTTCACGAATTTGTCTGTTGAACCTTTTAAATATCATTTAAAAGCTGTTTAAAAATTTTGTTGTATAATAAGCTTGTTATTTAAATTTGGAGGATATTTTTATGAATGGAATTAAAATCGGGTATTTCCTTAGTGGGTTGTATGATTTTTTATTAGGAATGGCGTTTTTATTTGTTCCTGTTCAAGTATTTAACTTAACACACATTATGCCACCTAACCATTGGGGATATGTTAGTTTCGCAGCAGCTATGCTTACCATTTTCGGGATAATGTTTTTTCAAATTGCAAAAGACCCGATTGCTAACAAGAATCTTATTCCATACGGTGTTTTATTGAAAATATCTTATTGCGGTGTTGTTTTCGGTTATCATTTTAATGGCGGAATTCCTAATATATGGGTATATTTTGGGGTATTTGATTTTATCTTTTTATTATTTTTTGTTTATTCATACATAAAATTACGTAATCAAAATGTTTAATTTTCTAATATATTATCTAAAATCCATGCGTCTTTATTACGGATTTGTAACATTGACCGCAGGGTGGGTTGGCATTTCTTTATTTAATGGGCATGTTAATTCATTAAATAAAGAAATGCTACTTTTAATAATGTTCATTGGCTGGGGTGTCAATCAAATTATAAACGATTATACAGGCTTAAAAGAAGATAAAATTAATGCCCCAGAACGTCCAATGGTTAATGGCAAGTTGAAGCCTAAACCTGCACTAATACTGAGTGTAGCAATTATTTGTTCTGCGTTAGGATATTCATTATATATAAATCCATTAAGCATTATTCCGTTAATCTTCGGCGTTTTAATGAATATAGTTTATTCTTGGGCTAAATCCTATGGCATAATAGGCAATTTAGCTTTTGGGGTTTGTATTGCATCTTGTACTTGGTATTGTTATGTTGCTGTCGGCGGAGGTTTAATTGCTTTTTTTAAAGATAACCTTTTAATCTGGATTTGTGTCATCACTTTAAATATGATTATGACTTATTTTACTTATTTTAAAGACTATGCTGGAGATAAATCGGCAGGCAAAAATACTTTAGTCGTAAAATACGGTTTAAAAACAGCTTCTAAAATCGGTTTGGCGATAAGTTTTATTCCTGTTCTGCTTTTTGTAGCAATAGGGGTTAAAGGAAATATTTATTATTTTATTTCAGCTCTTATATCTGCTATCATGTTTTTATTAACAGGTTTTTTATTTTTTAAGAAACCTGAAGGAGAAAACACATACTTTAATTTAAAATATAACTTTGCAGCTTTAAGTGCGTCACAAGCAACAATTGTTTGCTTGACATACGGAGTTGAAGGTTTAATATTAAGTATAATAAGTATAGTGGGTGTTTTAACAATATTTAAGCTTGGGTATAAGGATGCAAAACAGTAAAGTTGGAATTTCAAAACTTTTAATTTACATTAAAATAGGAATACATGTACTTTTTAAATACAGGCATCAATTGAGTTTGAAATTTTTATATTCCGCTACAACCCTTTTATTTGCCTTTTACCACAATAAATTGATAAAATTGAATAATACGTATAAGTTACATCTTTACCTGCCTGCTTATCCTACCAGAGCTTTTTTTAAAGCGGTAGAAGATAAATTATTATCAAACCCGCCAAAACCTGTCACTATAGTTTACTCTACGACAAAATCTTGTACTTATAAATGTCAGCATTGTTATCAAAGATTAGATAAGGGAGCTGATTTACCTTTGGACATAATGAAACAAACAGTTAAAGCAATTTCTGATGCAGGAGTATGTTTTTTAAATATAGAAGGTGGTGATGCTTTTTTAAGATTTGATGAGCTCTGTGCAATACTTGACACTGTTGACGATTCTGTTGAAACTTGGGTTAATACAACAGGGGCAAATGTTTCAAAAGAAAAACTCTTAACACTTAAAGAAAAAGGAATGTGCGGTTTGATGGTGTCTATTCATAGTCCAATTGCAGAAGAACACGATAAATTTGTAGGTGTGGAAGGTGCTTTTGAACTAGCAAAACAGACTCTTAAATTGTGTGATGAAATTAATTTAGGCAGTGCAATTAACACAGTTTTAGAATATGATAAAATCAAAAAAAATGAACTTCCTCAAATTATGGATTTAGCAAAAGATTTAAAATGCGGATTTGTTCAATTAATTCATCCTAAACGTGCAGGAATATGGCTTGAAAACACCGAATTAAACAAAGAAGATAATGCTATAAAAGAATATGTAGAAAAAGCACATAAGCATTACAACGGGTTTAAAACTCCCAAATACCCTGCTTTGCCTGCACAAGCAGAGGAAGAACATCCTGAAAAATTCGGTTGTACATCGGGTGCAATTGATAGATTTTATATAGGTGCAAGCGGGGAAATTCAACCGTGCGAATTTTTAAACTTATCTTTCGGTAACGTCAAAGACGAAGATTTTGAAATTATTTTCAAAAGAATGAGAGAGTATTTTAAAACTCCTTGTGAAGATTGGCTGTGTGCAACTCAATCAGGAGCCATTTATGAATTAATGGAAAAACATAATTTGGAAAAGTTGCCTATTCCCTACGAATACACAAAAGAATTGGTAGAAAGCTGGGATAGAGGGAAACCGACAAATTTGTACAAAAAGATGGGATTATATCAAAATGAGTGATAAAACTTTGCTGCTGAATCCAAGCTCAAAGAGCGGGAAGGGCAAGAAAAATTGGGAATATTTTTTAAAGCAGGATTTTAATGAAATTGTAACTAATAGCGAAGAGCATACAATTCAAAGTGTTATTGAAGCTGACAGTGAAACTATGGTTGCTGTGGGTGGCGATGGTACGATAAATCTTGTTATCAACGGGATTATGAAATCTGATAAAAAGAAAGCCCTTGGGGTTTTATATTCAGGAACAAGCCCTGATTTTTGCAAGTTTCATAAAATTCCTATTAATCCTAAAGAGGCATTAGACGTTCTAAATAGAGCTAATCGGGAACTTGTTGATGTAATGAAAATAACTTACTTAAAAGATAACTCCGTAGCTTATTTTGGTTCAAGCTGTAATATCGGGCTGGGTGCACAAATTGCTGATATTTCGAACAAAATAAGGAGGTTTTTCGGTGATTTATTAGGAACTTTAATTGCAGCAATTTTTGCAATAATTAGTGCTAAACCTTTTAAAGCTTTAATAAATATAGATGGTGAAAAATTTGAATTAGACAATATTTATCACGTTATAGTTTTGAAAAATAATTTTATTGCTTCAGGCATACATCTTAATATAGAAACAAAAACCGATGACGGAAAAATTTATGTTTTAGCTATTAGAAAACCTTTATTAAAATCCTTAACAGGTTTATATGATGGCAAAATTCCACAAGGGGCTTTTTTAAAATGCGGTAAAAAAGTTTTTGTAGAAACTACACCTAAACAAAAAACAGAATTCGATGGTGACTCAAAGGCTGAAACGCCCGTCATGATTGAATGCTTAGAGAAATCATTGGAGATTATAAAATGAAAGAATATGAATTAATAACAAAATTATTTGGAAATATTGATAATCTTTTTGAATCTGATGCTCAAATAGTTGATATTAACGGACAAAAGTGGGGTATAACTTGTGATAATTTCTCTCTGGAAGAAGATTTATTTACTCATGACAAACCTTACAGGTTAGGCTGTAACTTGGTCACAGCAACTTTAAGCGATTTATTCGCATCAGGATGCAAGCCGTCCTTTTATCAGCATTCTGTTATATTACCAAAGAATTGTCCTGAACAATGGGTTATCGAGCTTGTAAATGGGATTAAAGATACATTAAAAAAAGCTGACTGCATTTTAATAGGCGGCGATATGGGACAATCTGATAAATTTGGTTATACAGGAATTGCTCTTGGACAACAAATAAAAAATATTTCAAGAATTTTCCCTAAAATAAATCAAAAAATTTATGTAACAGGGAAACTCGGCGATGCAAATGAAGCTATTTTAACAGCTCAATCCACCCCCGAATTTGAACTGAGAAAAATTCCCCAAAAGGCTCTTTCATGTATTGATACAAGCGGTGGTTTTATTGATGCGTTATGGCAATTACACGAACTTAATCCTGATTTCAAAATTGATATTAAAAATGTACCTGTAAACGACATAGCTTTACTTTTTGGTGGTGCAGGGGAATATGAATTGCTATTTACAAGTGATTCTCCTTGCGAAAATTGCGAAAATGCTTTTTGTATAGGAGAGGTTATTTATAAAGAACACGGAGTATATCTAAACGAGGTTGAGCTAACACAAGCCCCGCCTGATGCAAGAGATTATGACAATATGGAAAATTACATCGGTGATATAAAAAGGATGGTATATGGCTATTTCGGATAAAATCATACGAAGTGCAACACTTGAGAATATGGCAGATGAAAACGGAATAATTAACGTTGCTAAATTATTTGATTTGTACAAAAACATTTCTGCTAAAACAATTATTACAGGTTTTGTTTATGTTAGTGAAAATGGTCATGCAATGCAAGAATTACAAGCAGGAATTGTCAATGATGAACAGGAATTTGCTTGGAAAGAATTAGTCAGCAAATTAAAAAACGAACGAAAAGATTTAACGTTTTTGATGCAAATTGCTCATACAGGTCGTCAAACAACAAGGGGAAATGCGGTTGGGGCTTCTTCTGTTAAGTGTTCCTATTTTAGAAATAAGGTGAAAACGTTATCTAAAGAAGAAGTTGAAGAAATTATAGACAATTTTAAAGAAGCGGCTATAAGAGCTCAAAGAGCTGGTTTTGATGGAGTTCAGATTCACGCTGCACATGGTTATTTAATACATCAATTTTTATCACCATATACAAATAATCGAAAAGACAAATATGCAAACGAAAGTTTATTTTTACAGGAAATTGTAAATTCTGTTCGTTCAGCTTGCGGAGAAGATTTCAAAATATGGTTAAAAATAAGTTATGCTGATGATAGAGGTTTGACATTAGATAAAACGATAAAATATTTAAAAACAATTGAAGGTAGAGTTGATGCAGTTGAAATAAGCTATGGGACAATGGAATACGCACTTAATATTATACGTGGGAATTGTCCCGCTGATAATGTTCTTGATATAAATCCTTTGTTTAACAAATATCCAAAATGGGTGTTAGCTTTGTGGAAAATATTTTTTGCACCAAGTTACATTAAAAAATTTAAACCTTTTACCTATAATTACAACTATGATGCCGCATTAAAAATTAAGAAAGAAATTAAAATACCTGTTTTTTTAATAGGCGGTATAAGAAAGCTTGAAGATATGGAAAACATATTTAAAAGCGGTATAGATGGAGTTTGTTTGTGCAGACCTTTTATTTGCGAACCTGATTTAGTGGAGAAAATTAATGAAGGGTTGTGGAAAAAATCGAAATGTACAAACTGTAATTTATGTACTGTATATTGTGATACCAAAAATTCTATTAAATGTTATCAGAGAAAAAATTAAGGAATACAAGAATGAAATTTGAAGATTTTGTTTATACAAAAGAAAATGATTTATTTTATAAAGTTAAATTAGCTAATGAATATTTAGATAGCGGAGAAACAACAGGTACTGAAGGTTTAGGCGTTCAGATTTTAGAAAAAAGTTCTCCTGAATTAATTATGCGAGAAAAGAATGGACATGAGTATTCAACAATTATGTTGGGTTCAAACTCATATTTAAACCTTACACAACATCCTCAAGTTATTGAAGGTGCAAGAAAAGCACTAGAAAAATATGGTTATGGAATGGGGGCGGTTTCTTTATATGCAGGGATAACCGATTTGCATAGAGAGCTTGAAGAAAGAATTGCAAATTTTTATGGAACTGAAGATGCTATTGTTTTTCCAAGCGGATATGGGGCAAATGTCGGGATTATTTCAGCTCTATGTAATGAAAATGACGTTATTATAAATGATAGTGAAAATCACGCTTCAATCTTTGATGGTTGTAAATTATCAGGGGCAAAAATAAAAGTATATCCACATTCTAATACTAAACAATTGGAAAAAATTCTATCTCGTCTTGATGATTCTGTAAGCGGAAGGTTAATTATTACAGACGGTGTTTTTTCAATGAGCGGAGATTTAGCTAAATTAGATAAAATTGTGGAATTAGCACAAAAATATGGTGCTAAATTAATGGTTGATGATGCTCACGGACTTGGAATTATTGGGAAGACAGGACGAGGAACCGCCCAACATTTTGATGTGATGAATAAAGTTGATTTACATGTTGGGATGCTAAGCAAAGTTCCAGGAGCAATAGGCGGATATTGTGCAACTACAAAAGAAATTGCAAGATATTTAAGACTCTATGCACGAACTTATTTTTTCTCAACCGCAATTCCAGCACCTATTATAGGTGGACTAATTGAAGTATTTAAGTTACTTGAACACGATATAGCTGGCAGGGTTGAATTATGGGGAAATATTAATTATATGAAATCTCAACTAGAAGTAAGAGGTTTTAATGTAAGTAATTCTCAGTCAGGAATTATTCCTATAATCGTAGGTGATGAAAAAAAACTGTTTGAATTTTATAATGACTTAAGATTAAGCGGAGTTTATACAAATATTGTTACCTATCCAGCGGTTAGAAGAAAAGAATGCCGGTTAAGACTTTGTGTTATGAAAGAATTAACAAAAGATCAAATGGATAGGGCAATAGAAATAATCACACAAAAAGGGAAAGAATATGGAATTATTGAATAAAAGTGTTTTAATTACAGGAGCAGGGGGCTTTATCGGTTTGCATGTAGTGAGGCTTTTTTCAGAAAATAACTGGGAAATAACGGCTGTTGTACATAAAAATATTCCAGATGAGTTAAAAACTTTAAATAATGTCAAAATTATTCAAGCAGATATTACTGATAAACATGTCTTGTCCCAAATTACGCAGCAGCCTGATGTAGTTGTACATGTCGCTGGCCTAGCTTCTGATATCGGTTCTGATGCTCTTTTTAAAAAAATAAATTTTGAAACCGTAAAAACATTTTCTAGATTAGCTAAAATAAAGTTTATCTATATTTCATCAACAGATGTTTACGGGATAAAAGATTTTTCAGGCGAAGATGAAGATACTTTGCCTTTTGCGGATAAACCTATAAACCCATATCCTAAATACAAAATCGAAAGCGAAAAATGGATAAGGACAAATCTTGATAAAAATTACTATGTTATTATTCGTCCTGCTGATGTTTGGGGCGAAGGCGATAAAACTCTTGAAAGTAGAGTAGTTGATTTTTTAAAAAGCTCACCATTTATTGTACATTTTGGAAAATGGAAAGGCAAAAACCGTTGGCCTTTGGCAGATGTAGAAAGTGTTGCTAAAGCTATTTATGTTTGTGCAAATACAGATGATTTTAACGGTGAAGCAATTAATATTATTGATGAAAAATTTACTACAATTGATGAGTTTTATCGTGACATTGCAAAAAAACATTTTCCTAATAAAAGATTTCGAACAATTATGCTGCCTTTTTGGACAGGCTATATTTTAGGGATTATTTCTACTTCATTATCAAATTTACTTAAATTAAGACAGCCTATTTTCGACCCCTCTCACTATGCAATTTATCATGTAAGCAGTAACCTTGACTTTAGTTGTGAAAAAATGAAAAAAGTACTTGAATATTATCTAACAAAAGAAAGTTGTTTCAAAAAAATATTGCCTGATATTGGGTAAAAGCTTGAAATATAACTTCATTTTTATTTTTTGTAGTAAAATTTAAAAAGAGAGGAAGTATACTTTGGATTTAGGTGATTTTGAAAATTATTTTGAAGAAAAAATATTAAAAAGAGGGAAGAAGTATTTTGAGGATGAAAATATTTTATCCTGTAAAAATATTGATAACACTTGGACTGCAAAAGTTGAAGGCACTGAAACCTACAATGTAACAATTAAATTTAAGAATGACACTATTCAAAATGCTTATTGTAACTGCCCTTATAGCGATTACGATTTTTGCAAACACATTGCTGCCGTTTTGTATTTTATTCGTAATTCTGAAAATCTAACGACTCAAACATCTTCCACCGATGAAAATGATTTATCGCAATTATTAGAAAAAGCGGATAAACAAGAATTAATAAAAATTTTATCCGATTATGCTCAAAATGATGAAGATATTGAAAAAAATATAAAATTTTGTTTATCCCAAAATAAAGATTCTGTTGCTTATGTAAAAGAGATTATTCAAAATTCTATAAAACAAGCAAAAGGACGCCATGGTTTTATTGATTATGACAAAATGCCTTTAGCTGTTTTGGGAGTCAATAAAGCATTAAAAATCGCTGAACAGGAGTCAAAAAATGCTAATTTAGAAACAGCGACGGATATTTGTCTGATAGTTATTGATAGAATTAATAAAATAATATATAACTGTGATGATTCAAATGGTGAAATTAGTTTTTGTCTTGGAGAAACTCTTGATTTATTGGAACAAATTGCTTCTAGGCCAAACGATAAAATATTCGATAAAATTTTTAAAGTTATTTCTTCAAAAAATGATTTATATGATGATGTGTTTTTCGATTTACTGGATATCGATTCTAGGCTTTGTTCTTCACAAGAGACTAAAAATAAAATCAAAAATTTGATTACTCAAAAAATTGAACAGAATAAAGACCAAAAATTTGCCTTACAGAAATATCAAGAATTGTTTTATAACTTTTTAAATACATATGAGTCAGACGAAGCTGCTCAAGCGTATCTTTATGAAAACATTGATAATTATAATTTTAGAAGTAAAATAATTAACAAACTTATAAAAGAGCAAAAATTTGACGAGGCTTTGAATTTATGTTTGCATGGTGAAAAAGAACACAAAGATTTTGCCGGAGTTATTTTAGATTTTAAAAAACTGAGATATGCAATCTATGAATTACAAAATGATGTAGAAAATAAAAAACAATTGGCACTAGATTTGCTAAAACACCATGAATTTGCATATTATTCAAAACTAAAAAAACTATATTCTAAAGCTGAATGGACAGACGAATTAAAAATAGTTTTAACTGAACTTAAAAATAAGCAAGATGTTTATGTAAAAATAATAATTGCAGAGGGTTTGAAAAAATTATTGTTTGAATATTGTGAAAAGTTTCCATTTTATGTTTTTCATTATTATGAAAAGCTTCTGCCGGATTATAAAACTGAATTGATTCCTTTGTTTGTAGATTGTATTAAAAAAGATTGTACTCATCCGAGAGAGCGAAAATTTTATAAAGAAATTTGCAAGAAGATTAAGAAATTTCAAACTGCCTGTGGAGATATTGCTTGTAAGAGCTTAGTTAACGAATTATCAAATACATATAAAAACCGTAAAGCGTTGTTGGAAGAATTAAGCAAGATAAAGTAAATAACCCCCAGCTTACGCAGGGGGCATTTTACAGTTCAAGCTTCGCTTGCCCTGCATCTTCTTAAACGTCATGCTGAATTCATTTCAGCATCGCATGGTCGTTCGCTTTTGCGATCCTGAAACAAGTTCAGGATGACGTAATTGTTGGATTGGTAGATGCAGGGGGAGCTCCATCTAAGTGCTTACGCACGTAGTATTAGGCTCTAGAATAAAAACTTCCGACTTTTCATGTCAAACCTGATACTAAAGATTTAGTATCATGAAAATAGGGGTGTAAAAAAGAACCCTCCTACGATACAAGTGTATTGAGGAGGGTTTAACATTGACGAAATCATCATCAACGCTAAATAAATTACTAAAACATATTC
>JAQVKX010000078.1 GCA_028694425.1 Candidatus Gastranaerophilales bacterium | reverse complement strand
AAGTCCAAAAGAACTTTTAGGGGATATTTTAGAGAATTTAGCCGGAGACTTAGACAATTTGGAAGAAAAAATTCTTATTACTACCGCTTGTAAAGCTTCAATTAAGGCAGGACAAAAATTAAATCCTTGGCAAATGCAGGAGATAATAAAAAATTGGCGTTCTTGCGAAAAACCTTACACTTGTCCGCATGGGCGTCCGATATCAAAAGTTATTCCACACAAGCAGATTGCTGCCTTTTTTGAACGCCAAAATTAGTTGATAAGTCTATAAGTTTATAAGTTAAAAACACCCTATAACCCTATAAACCTCTTTTTGCTTTTTACCTTTTGCTTTTTGCTTTACAACGGGACATAGTCCGAGTAAATCAAGCTTGCCCAAGTTTCAAAATAGCTTATTTGTGTAGCACTGCCTGTTTTTATGTAAATATTTGTCCGGTATTTCGCCGGAAGCTTTATTGCAGAAGCTACTGCGGATTGAATTACATCAGGATGCGTAACAATAATTATCCTGTTTCCTATGTTATCATTAACAACTTTTTTTATAATTTTAGAAATTCTTTTGTTAAATTCTTCTTCTGTTTCACCATTATCTTTTAGTCCGGGACTTTTTGGGGAGAGACCCTCCAGTACTTCAAAATCTTTTTTAAAAACTTTCGAAATCATTTGTGCGGATTGTGTTGTCCTTAAGGCAGGACTTGTATAAATTCTATCGTTTTTAATTGCACGGTTTTTAAGCCATTCACAGATTTTTTGAATTTCCTCTTCCCCTGCTTCATTTATAGGCGGATAATTGTCATTTTTCGAAACTCTGTTTTCTTCAGAGTGAATGGTTGCACCATGTGCTATAAAAGTAATTTTGCATTTTCTGTCAAACATACTTATATCATACTATTTTTTAATTATATTTACAAATTTGTTTAATTTTTGTTATAATTATTAAAAAAGTCCAACATGACACCAAAAAGGATAAATAAAAATGGGAAAAGCATTCAAATTCGGAGATGATATTTCAACAGACCATATAGCACCCGGAAGATTATTTCATTTGCGTTCAAATTTGGAAGAATTTGCAAAACATGTTTTGGAAGATGCGGATCCTGAATTCGCAGGTAGTATGAAAAAAGGTGACTTTGTTGTTGCGGGTAATAACTTTGGACTTGGCTCTTCAAGAGAGCATGCACCGCAAATTATTAAGATTGCAGGAGTTCAGGCAGTTTTGGCAAAATCTTTTGCAAGAATTTTTTACAGAAATGCAATTAACATAGGACTTTTGGCAATCGAATGCAATACCAATTTGATTGATGCAGGTGATGAACTTGAACTTGATGTAAAAAAAGGTTTTGTAAAAAATCTTACTAAATCTACTGAAATAAAATTTTCACCATTACCCGACGTTATGATTAAACTTCTTGCCGACGGCGGACTTGTAGAACACGTTAAAAAATACGGCGATTTTCAATTAATGTAAATATTTGTTAATTTTTTTAAAAAATCGCAAAAAAATATTTTCACAGTTTTTACTATATTGAAAGTAGAAATAGTTTATAGAGGAATAGCATAGATGAGAATTGGTGGTATAAGTGTGGGGCAAAATAGCTCTAATGTAAGTTTTGGCTACAATAGAACATTAAATCAAGAACTTGTAAAAATACTAAATAGAGGAAAAAACAGAATTGTTAGGGATGAGCTATTAGAATTAAATGCTAAATGTAACGAGTTGGAAGATATACTAGATGAAACAACCCGGGGTAAAAGACTTAATGCTAAAGGTTATTATTCAGAAAGGATAGAAAATTTAATATCATTATTTGTAAGTTTAAAAATTGCTTTTATGGGCTTGGTAGATGAACTTTTACCTGATTTACATTTTCCTCAAAGAGAATTTCTTCACTATGTAGCTAAAGCAGATGATGGACAATCTTGGCTTAAAGGGACGATAGATGATTTGAATATAACAGTAGATGCAAATCCTTCAACTCCCGATGGAGTACAAAGTACTGTTAATGCAGTAAATGAAGCAGTAAATCTCACTCCGTCTTCTAACGCAACACTACAAGCTGCAAATGTAAAAAAAATAATATCAGAACATTTGCCGACAAAAGAATCACCTGAAGGCTTAGCAAGTATTGTAGGAATGCATGAAATAAAAGGAAAAGTTATCAGCCGATTGGTTAAACCGCTACAAAGTCCTGCTTTTTTAACGGCAGATGAAGCTGAATATGGAATAAAATTACCCAGAGCAACCTTATTTCATGGACCGCCGGGGTGCGGAAAAACTTTTCTGGCAGAAGCAATTGCAAGAGAATTAGATCTTCCTTTATTTAAATTAAAAATCGGAAGAGCCGGCTCAAAATATATTAACGGTACCTCACAAAATTACGAAGCGGCTTTTTCTGCAGTTGCCGCAAGAGCACAAAAAGAAGAAAAACCTTGCTTTTTATTTATTGATGAAATAGAAGGTCAAACTTCAAGCAGAGGAAGAAGCAGCAGCAGTAACGAAGAACACATAAAATCTGTCGGGACTTTGCTTGATTTGATAAATACTGCAAGAAGCAGAAATATAATTGTTCTTGGTGCTACAAATAATTATGACTTGGTAGATGAAGCCATAAGAAGCCGATTTGACTTTCAAATACCTGTCGGGTTGCCGGATTTACAAACAAGGACAGCTGTTTTAAGAAAAGTTCTTAAAGGTAAAACAAAAGCTGCAAAGTTAGCAACTTCCGAACAAGATTTGGCAAAAATAGCAGAAAAATTTGATGGATTTTCTATACGTTCGATTGTTGATCTGTCAAATGCCGCAATGGTAAGAGCAAGAGATGATGCAAGGCGAGCTGTTACTGTAGATGATTATCTTCAAGTTATTGCAGAAAACCAAGATGCAAAAATTAAAAATCCAGAGCAATATTTACCTGAAAAACCAAAAGGAAAAATGAGGTTTTGAAACAAAAGCTTAACTTCTTATTGACATTGAAACTTGCTTGTTGTTAGATATACATATACATTAGCTGTAAAAAGGAAAAAGGAAAAAGGAAAAAGGAAAAAGAATTGGCTTTTCCCCTTTACCATTTACCCTTTCCCTTGAAAAAAAGGAGACACTATGCCGACTATTAGTCAATTAGTACGCAAAGAACGTAAAAAATTAGTAGACAAAACAAAATCACCTGCTTTGATGGAATGTCCTCAAAGACGTGGAGTTTGTACAAGAGTTTATACAACAACACCTAAAAAACCTAACTCTGCATTGAGAAAAGTTGCGAGGGTAAGGCTTACCAACGGGTTTGAAGTTACTTCATACATTCCGGGTATCGGGCATAACCTTCAAGAACACTCCGTTGTTCTTATCAGAGGCGGAAGGGTTAAAGACCTTCCGGGTGTAAGATACCACATTGTAAGAGGTACATTAGACACGGCAGGTGTTGCAAACAGAGCTCAAAGCCGTTCAAAATACGGTGCCAAAAAAGCAAAAGCTAAGAAATAGGAAACAGGAAACAGGGAACGGAAAAGAAGACAAGATGAGTGGATGCGTAGATGCATAGAAAACAAAATGTTTCATCCTCTATCCTCTATCCTCTATCCTCTTACTTCTTAATCACTTAATCACTTTATAAAAAAATTCCGGGTTAAACTCGGTAAGTATATGTAGGGTGCATTTATGCACCAAAAATAAGTCCCGGGGTCCCCCCGGTAAGACATAGAAAGGAAACAAAAATGTCAAGACGTTCAAAACCGGCGAAGAGAATACCTTCCGCTGACCCTATCTACAACAGTGTAGATATTTCAAAATTTATCAACAGAATTATGCGCAGAGGCAAAAAATCAGTAGCTGAAACAATCTTCTATTCGACAATGGATAGAATTAAAGAAAAAACAAATGAAAATGCACTTGAAATATTCCAAAAAGCATTAAAAAATGCTACCCCGTTATTGGAAGTTAAAGCAAGAAGAATCGGCGGTTCAACTTATCAGGTGCCGATAGAAGTTAAACCTGACAGAGGTATGGCTTTGGCATCTTCATGGCTTATAGCTGCCGCAAAAAACAGACACGGTAAATCATTTATTGACAAATTAACAACCGAGCTGCTTGATGCTTCTAACGGTGTAGGTGCTGCTTGCAAGAAACGCGAAGACACCCACAAAATGGCTGAAGCAAACAAAGCTTTTGCTCATTACAGATATTAATTAAATTACTTATAAAGTAACTAATCAGGTTAAATCAATTATGGTTAAAACGCACGCCCAGCGTACCCTCGCCCCTTGAGGGAGAGGGAGATTTTTCGGCACGAGGAACGAGTGTCAGAAAAATCGGGTGAGGGGTACCCCAATAGGCATGTGCTTTCACACCCTCCCCCATTTTTCCTGATACTCATTCTTCGCATCGGAAAAATTCCCCCTCCGCAAGGAAGGGGGAATTGTAAACGCTTATTGCTAAAGGTTTTTCGCCTTACGTAATTTCTGGTGATTAGTTACCTTATAAAAAAGACGGTAGCAAAAAATCACCGTCTTTTTTATTGATTTTTATCCTAAAAGTGTTTTAATAAATTATCTTTAACTTGCTTCTGTTCATTTTGCGAAATAGAGCCGATTTTTTTCAAAATAATTCTTTCATCAAGGCTGAAAAGCTTGTATCTTATTACACAGCTTGTTTTTAATCCTGTACTATCAATTTCTTTTATGTCAAAATCGCTATCCCAATTACTGTTTTTTGCACTCGTAATCATTGCCAAAATCAGATGATTTGTTCTCATCTGATAATTCGGATTATTTAAAACAATCGCCGGTCTTTTTTTAGATTTGTCTTTATCCGTAAACGGAAATGGCACAAGTATTATGTCAAATTGGCTATAAATCATTGAATGCCTCGTCATCATTTTGATTATCCCAATCGCTTAATGTGGATTCCAGAGCTTTTGTATGCTCAAAGTCAAACGGAGTCATTTTTCTGATAAAGACCACGCCGTCAATTTCTTCAAATGTAATATAATCACCCTTTTCAAGATTTAGTTTTTTGCGAATATTTTTTGGGATTGTTGTTTGATATTTTGTTGTCAATCTTGCATTCAGCATTTTGCAATACTCCTTATGGTAATACTGTAATACCAGTATACCATAATTACTTAAAAAGTTCAAGTGTTACGAAATGTAAATATGAATTTAAAACCGCTAAAATCCGCTCAGGAGATAGGATAGGATAGGATAGGATAGGATAGGGTTTTTCATGGCAAATTTTTTCTTTCCTGATGTTTAAATAATTGTAAGTGTGAAAAATATCAAAAAGAAAGGAATTAAAAATGTTAAATTCAGTTAGTTTTTGTGGTGGTGTTAACCCCGAAATGGTTAGAATTTTTTTTCAAGATGCCAAATGTATTACAAGAGGGGATTTAATACCCTCAAACGTTGCCGAAACATTTGCTGAAAAGCGTTATGCTAGAGGCATTCCGAGAACTGTTCAGTACGTTTTTCTTCCTCCTGATGCAACTTTCGAAGATGCAGGAAGAGCATTTGATAAAATGGCTTAAGTTCAAAAAAGCTTATTAAACAGATATTTCTTGCCGATTACTTCGCAAGGTTTTTTCATCAATAGTTTTTAAGATATTAAGCACCAATTCATTTTTAGGCGTAGGGATGTTGTATTTTTTACCAAGCCTGCAAACTTCGCCTGCAAAAATATCAACTTCCGTAGGTTTTCCGTTTTCGACATCCTGCAGCATTGAAGGTTTTAATTCAGGCGGAATGGTCGTTAATATTTTAAAAGCATTTTCGATAAAGTTTTCATAGTTATTAATCCCTAAGAATTTAGCTATTTCAAGCGCTTCGCACATCAAATCGTTTGCAATCGTTTTTGCGTATCGGTTATTAAACGCTCCGTAAGACATTTTTAATATTGCCAGAGTTTGGTTGGCGCCGATGTTTATAATAAACTTTTGCCATAGTGCCGAAAGCATGTCTTCCGGAATTTTATAATCAATCCCGACTTTGTCAAAAAATTCTTTAACTGTCAAAACATTCTGTGAATATTCTTTGTTACATTCTTCTCCGAAAAAAACGGTTCCGACACCATCAAAATCAATATTTACATCACTTTTCATACTGGAATGACCTAAAAAATATGAATAAAGTACTTTTTCTCTGCCGTATTTTTGGAATAAAATTTCTTCACAGGAAATCCCGTTCAAAAGCGAAAGGATGATTGTATCATCTGCAACAAAATTTCTTATCATATCGGAAGCTTTATCAAAATCCGTTGACTTTGTCGCAATTAAAATTAAATCGGCTTTAAAATTTGTATCCGTGTCAAGGATGTAATCAAAGTCATACCGATGTTGATTAAATATTATACCGTTTTTTTTATATTTTTTATATCTGGGTTCGTCGATTAAAATTTTCACACAATCAGAATCAAAATCATACAATGTTGTGGCATAAATTGAACCGATAGCCCCAAGTCCTAAAATTAAAACATTTTTTATTTCTTTCATTGAATTATTTTAGCATGAAAAATTATTGACTTTTTCCGTATGCTCTTTCATTCAATACAAACATTTTGATTGTAATATTTTTTGTATTAAGATTATAAAGTAGAGACCGCTGCACAAGTCCAAAATTTATAATTTTGAGACTTGTGAGTGGTCGACCTTACAAAAGTGAGAAACGGCGGAAAATCACACTTTCCCGCCGTTTCGACACTAGACGTCATGAGACTTTGCTCAAGGACATTTTTGTAAAAAATGGACTTGTGCATTAGTCTCAAGGATATAGGTGCAAAATGTTTAATAAAGTTTGGAATATAAAAAGTAAGAAAGACAAAATAAAAACATTAAGTTTTAAAAATTTGCTGTGGAAGAAAAAGAGTTATTGTCCTGTTTGCAATCAAACGAATGTTTTTTTAACTTTTGGCGTCGTAACCCGGAGAAAAAATGCCAAATGTCGAAACTGTGGTGCTTTTGAGCGGCACCGTTTTATGTATCATATTTACAAAAAGGAATTTTTGGATGCGGATTTTCCTGTTAAAATAATGCATACTGCCCCGGAAAACTGTATTAGCGATTTGATTTTTAAAAATCCTTATTTGGAATATATCCCGGTTGACTTACAACCGGAAAATTATAATTTTATAAACTGCATGCGAGAAGATGTTACTAACTTATCATTTGGTGATGAAACATTTGATTTTATTTTAAGTAATCATGTTATGGAGCATATTTTGGACGAAGAAAAATTTTTATCCGAGTTGTTAAGAGTATTGAAAACCGGCGGGAAGTTAATATTAACTTTTCCGATTAATTTTAATTTAGAAAAAACTTTTGAAGACAGTAGCATAACAACTGATGAAGATAGATTAAAATATTACGGACAACGTGATCATGTTAGAGTTTATGGTCTGGATATTATAGACAAATTAAAAAATAATTATAATACCGACTGTATTACTCCGGAAGAAATATTAAGCGACGAAGCAATCGAAAAAATGAGTTTATTATCCCCTGATGTCGTCTTTGTTATAACAAAAGACAGGAGTTTATAACTTGTTATCTTATTCATACCTAAGCGCATCGATAGGGTTAAGCAAAGATGCTTTGTAGGCAGGGTAAAATCCGAAGCCTATACCTACAAGCCCTGAAAAACCGAATGATAAAAGGATTGAAAACGGTGAAATGACGATTGTTAATTCAGAAAATAATTCGATGATTTTTGAAATTGAGACCCCGATAATAACGCCAATCAGACCTCCGATTAGAGATAAAATCAAAGCTTCTACCAGAAATTGAAGTCTTATGTCGATTGCTTTTGCGCCGATTGCCATTCTTATACCGATTTCTTTTGTTCTTTCGGTAACAGAAACAAGCATTATGTTCATAATCCCTATTCCGCCCACTAAAAGCGATACAGACGCAATTGAGCCAAGCAGCAACGTCATTGTCGCGACTGTTTTTTTAACGGTTTCCATCATTTCGGTAAAATTTCTTATGGTAAAATCATCATCTTTGTTTCTTGCAATATTGTGACGTTCCCGCAGCAATGCCGTAATTTCTTCTTGCGCAGAATTTAGAGAATCGGCATCTTTTGCCTGAACATTTATATATTTAACCACACCAGGAAATTCACTCCCGAAAAGTTTTTTTTGTGCGGTGGTAATAGGGATTAAAACCGTATCGTCCTTATCTTGCCCCATTCCCGAACCTTTTGATTTTAATATCCCGATAACTTTAAAGGGCATTCCTTCGATTCGGACGGTTTTTCCTACAGGGTTTAAATCCCCAAACAGATTTGTAACTACCGTAGAGCCTAAAACTGCAACTTTAGTGGTGTTTTTTAAATCTTCATTTGTAATACCCCGTCCGTCTTCGATTTCCCAAAGATTAACGCTCATATAACTCGGTGTTATCCCTTAAATACCCGAAGACCAGTTTTGATTAGAAAAAAAACTTGTTTTGCACCTGAAACAATCGGCGCTACTTCCAAAACAGACGGACATTCTTTTAAGATAGCTTCGGCATCTTTCATCCTTAGTGTAGGCTGAGTTCCGCCGCCTAACCTTGCTCCGCCGGAAGTTGAAGAACCGGACATTACCAGCAGAAGATTTGAGCCCATTGAGGAAATGTCTTTGGAAATTTTGCTCTTAGCTCCCTCTCCGACGGAAAGCATTATAATAACGGCACTTACGCCGATAATTATCCCCAAACTGGTTAATATTGAACGCATTTTGTTAACCTTTAGCGAACGTAATGCTATTTTAAATGTGGATTCAAAATCAATCATCTTTTATCTAACCTCATCACTTACAATTTTCCCGTCTTTAAATCTCACAATACGCTTTGCATATTGAGCAATATCAAGCTCGTGTGTTACAAGTATAATTGTCTTTTTTTGTTCTGCATTTAGTTTTACAAAGAACTCCATAACTTCAACGCTTGTCTTGGTGTCAAGGTTTCCCGTAGGTTCGTCGGCAAGAATAATCTGTGCATCATTTACTATTGCACGGGCAATCGCAACTCTTTGCTGCTGTCCGCCGGACATTTGGTTCGGGAAATGGTTTTCTCTATCTTCAAGCCCGACTATTTTTAACGCTTCCTTTGCTCTTAATAAACGTTCTTCATGGGCGATACCTTTATAAATCATCGGCATTTCAACATTTTCCAATGCGGAAGTTCTTGAAATCAGATTAAACCCTTGAAAAACAAATCCGAGTTTCAGGTTTCTTATATCTGCAAGCTGGTCGGAGCTAAGTTTCATAACATCAATTCTGTCAAGAAAGTAACTTCCTGAAGTCGGTTTGTCAAGGCATCCGAGCATGTTCATAAAAGTCGATTTACCGGAGCCTGATGCCCCCATAATTGCAACAAACTCTCCTGCACCAATCGATAAAGAAACATCATCAAGTGCATTGAAGCTTGTATCACCCGTTTCGTAGGTTTTTGTTAAGTTTTTTATTTCAATTAAATTCATAGTTAGTTTATAAGATTATAAGATGAATAAGTGAATAAGTGAATAAGTGATTAAGTGATTAAGAAGTTGAATGAGTGAATGGGTGAACGGTCAATAGTTTTAAAAGTGAGCGGTGAGAAGAAGTTAGGCGTGAATCGGTATCAACTTATAAACTAATCAACTTATCGACTTATCAACTTCTATTCACCATTCACCATTCACTATTCACTATTAAAGTACTGCCGCAAGAACCATTAGCAAAAATGCTCCGATTTGCATTGCTGTTGCCATATGTTGGGAAAATTTATTATTGTCATATTTTTTTGAACTCTTTTGAGCCTGACGTGCACTGGCTAACCTATCTATACGGGTTTGCGGATCATCTTCCGCAAATGTCGAACTAAAAACACTTAATTCCAGTCTGGTTAAACGATTGGAAGTCGTATCGTCAGGAAAAGATTTCTTCAGAATAGACTTTTCAAGCGAAGCAAGAGGGATCATGATATCAGAACTCCCCTGATATTCATCCAGTACACTATTATCGGCATTGTAATTAGGTTTTGAAACAGTACGTTGAGGTCTTTCCTGATAGTTATAATCCTGAAATTGCGAAGTTTGCATTGATAAATCTTCATCGGGGTCGGAATAAGTGTAGCTGTCTTCGTCTTCATTTTGGC
>JAQVKX010000077.1 GCA_028694425.1 Candidatus Gastranaerophilales bacterium | reverse complement strand
ATAAATTTACTGTTATATGTGCAGGACTTTGGAATTTCCATCTTCAGCCAATCTGAAATTAAATGTACTTAGGAAAAGTATTGCCTATAGAAAACTTTTAATTATTATTTCACGACACGTCTATTAATTATTTACAATTTTTTGAGGTTATAATGAAAAAAAACATATTTTTTTATATCTTAATGATTATAGCTGTTGCATCTTTTGCAATTTTTATTAATTTTGCTTTTAACCCGTTCTATTTTATAGAGTTTTCCAGGAAGTCACACGTACTAGTATCAACAATTATTTCGGTACTATTACTCTTGATAGCATTAAAGAGCGAAATCTTATATTCAAGTACCCAAAACCAAAGATTTTTGATTTTGGGGTACGGCTTTTTGCTAGGATGATATTTAAAACTGTACACATTTTTACTATCCCTTATTTTCCATATGGTAATTTATCTTTTGCAAACATTGAAAAAAATCCGACAGCGGTTTATCTTTTTATAGGTAACATAATCATACCTCTTGCAATATATTATTCCCTTATCTTTAAGACTTCATTTGTTGCAGATAAAAATATCTTCAGGCTTAAAGTCTTAAATGTATATTTTTACATCTTTTTAACCTTAGCACTATTTCCGCTTATAATTTATTACTTATTACCAAATCTTTTACACTACTTTTACATAGTAACGCATACTTTAGAATATATTAATACTGCACTATATTTTATGTTAGCGTCTATATTAATAAGTGCAAGATTTGGTGCCAAAGAGCCCCCACTAAATAAATTAGTTGTTGGACTTTTAATATTGGGCATAACTGGTTTGTTTTACATAAATCCAATGCTATTGCCGATAAAAGAAATATTTGCTCATGTTTTTAATTCTTTGGGGCTATTATTTATCTTGCTCGGATTATCTGAACTTCCTGATTTAGAATCCGCTTTAAGAATTAAAGATAAATTGGCAGCAAATTTATCCTTGTTGCTTATTTGCTTTTATGTTGTTTTTATTTCGCTGATATCTGCCTCATTAAAAGTAATATTCCCACAATATTCAGGATATATATTTATAGCTGCTTTATTGTTTTTTCAACTTTTGGTTTATGTTTTTTCAACAATTTCTTGGAATAAAGTTGTAAAGGTTTATGTGTCCGCAGAACATGACCAAAGTTTACTAAGGGTTTATGATTCTATGCGTAGAGTTTCAAATCCTCATATAATTAAAAATACCATAATAAATGAAATCAATAAGGAATATAAGCCTGATAAGTGTTTTATTGTAATATATAATCCCGAAAATAATTCTTTTGAATATGATAATTATTATGAACATTTACCGTCAAAAACATTGAGCAAAATTGACGGCTTAGAAAAAGAAAAAGCTAAATTTGAAGAAATCAGAAAAGTGTTTAATAGTCTTGAGATAAAATTTTCCAATGTCGATGAATATATAAGAAGCTATTCTTTAGATGGAGCCCCTATCGGAAAGGTCTTAAAGGATTTAAATATAAAATCTATGTACAGCACTGAGATAAATTATGAGGGAAAATTATTAGGTTATTTAATACTTCAATATAATAACGAATATAAAAAATTGGACACGGAGGACTTTTCGTTTTTGGAAAAACTGGCAAAACAAATCGGGGTGATTATAAAAACCAAATAACAGTCCGAGTAAATATTTAAAAAAGCAGGATTAAAAAAAAAGATTTTTTCGCATGCTTTGATTTAATCTGTTAACAATTTCCCAAAAAAATAAACTTTGGTAGAATATAAAAAAGAGTTTGCAGAAAAATTGCACTTCAAGTCATAATTTCAGGAAGAGGTTAATAATGAATACTCCGGTATACTGGCATAAAATGGAAATAAATGAACTGTTTTTACAACTTAAATCCGATATTGAAGGATTAAGTGAAGTTAAAGCAGCTGATTTATTAAATATATATGGTAAAAACAGCTTGCCTACAAGGAAACCTCATGGAATATTGCAAATATTTTTTTATCAGTTTTTAAATCCCTTAATTTATATTCTTTTAGTTGCCGGAGTTCTTGCTTTTATAATAGGAGATAAAAAAGACAGTTTTTTTATATTTGTCGTAATTTTAATTAATTCAACAATCGGAGCAATTCAAGAATGGAAAGCTGAAAAAAGTAGTGAAACCTTGCAAAAGCTTATAAGGATTATCGCCAGAGTTAAAAGAGACGGTGAAGAAAAACAAATTTCTTCAGAAAATTTGGTTCCCGGAGATATTGTAATTCTTGAATCAGGAAATAAAGTCCCTGCAGATATAAGGCTTTTAAGTACAAATAATCTTAATGTTGACGAATCTCTTCTTACGGGGGAATCTGTTCCGGTTAAAAAATGCCATGACTGTATTCTCGAAGAAAATCTGGAAACATCAGAAAAAACAAATATGGTTTTTGCGGGTTCTGTTGTAACATCGGGAAGAGCAACAGGAATTGTTGTATCTACAGGTCTTAATACAGAAATAGGTAAAATAGCCCAGGCTATAAATATTCAAAAAACTTCAAAATCCCCCTTGATTGAAAGAATGGAAAAATTTGCCAAACATATCAGTTATATAGTTTTGATTGTATGTTTTATAATAGCGGTTATTGAAATTCTCAGGGGGCAAAATTTTACTGAAGTATTTTTCTTGATAACCGCATTAGCTGTCTCTGCAATTCCCGAAGGTTTACCTGCCGCGATAACGGTTGCTCTTTCCGTGGGTATGTCAAGAATGACAAAAAAAAATGTTTTAATCAGGAAATTAACTGCCGTTGAAAGCCTGGGGAGCTGTACCTGTATTGCAAGTGATAAAACCGGTACTTTAACAATCAACAAACAAACCGTAAAGCTAATATCTCTTCCGGATAATATTAATTTTCAAGTTACGGGAGAAGGTTATACTCCGGAAGGTAAAATAATGTCACCGGACAATAAAGAAATTAATAAGAAAGAAAATGTCAATCTTGATGAACTTATTAAAATATCCGTAATAGCAAATGAAGCAAGTTTACAAAAAACCGATACCGGTTGGATAAGTAACGGTGATGCTGTTGATGTTGCGATTTTATCCATGGGATATAAGTATGGTTTTAATTATTCCGAAATATTTGATAAAATCAAAACAATTACAGAAATTCCTTACGAATCCGAAATAGCTTATTCTGCAAGATTTTATAAAGATAATGATACGAATAATGTTAAAATTGCCTTTAAAGGAGCTTTTGAAGTAACAGCAAAATATTGCAACAAAATGTTAAAAAATGGTAATATTGAAAAATTTGAAGCAGATGAACTTAAAAATCAAGCAATAAAATTAGCAGAACAAGGTTATAGATTAATATCCGTTGCAACGGGAGAAGTTGAAGAAAAAAACTTGTATACGCATCATGATATTCATTCATTGATTTTTCTTGGTTTTATATGTTTAATAGACCCTTTAAGAGACGAATCGGCTTCAGCTATTGAAAAATGCAGAGAAGCTGGAGTTAAAGTCGTAATGATAACCGGTGATCATCCTGCAACTGCTTTAGCAATAGGCAAAGAATTAAAAATAGCAGATTCATCCGAAAATGTTATAACGGGAGCTCAATGGAGTTCAATAGCAGATATAGAACATGTTAATACCGTTTTATCTAAAACTATTTTTGCCCGAGTTGCTCCTATGCAAAAACTTGAAATTGTCGATGCTTTAATTAAAAGCGGAAATTACGTTGCGGTTACGGGGGATGGGGTTAATGATGCTCCGGCATTGAAAAAAGCTCATATCGGTGTAGCTATGGGATCCGGTACCGATATTGCAAAAGATGTATCTTCAATGGTCATTACCAATGACAATTTTTCTTCTATAGTTTCAGGTATTGAAGAAGGAAGATATACTTATGATAATATAAGAAAAGTTATTTATTTATTGATATCTACAGGTGTTGCCGAAATTTTCTTGTTCTTATTTTCATTAATTATAGGGTTGCCTATACCTTTAATTGCGGTTCAGTTATTATGGCTTAATCTTGTAACTAACGGCATTCAAGGTGTTGCTTTGGCTTTTGAAAAAGGCGAGCCGATTTCAATGAGAAGACCGCCAAGAAATCCTAAAGAAGGAATATTTAATAAATTAATGGTTAATGAAGTTGTTTTATCAGGCTTTACTATTTCACTGATTACCTTTATTTGTTGGGTTTTTCTTTTAAATCAAGGGTGGAATGAATTTCAGGCAAGAAACATCATTTTACTTTTAATGGTTTTATTTGAAAATATTCATGTATTTAACTGCCGTTCTGAATATGTGTCTGCTTTTAAAATACCTTTTAAAAATAATATTTTTCTTGTAACCGGGGTGTTTATTGCTCAAGCAATACATATTATATCCATGCAAATACCGTTAATGCAAAAGGTATTAAAAACAGAACCTGTTGAACCCGTTACTTGGTTTATTTTATTGTTTACATCAGCTTTATTATTAATGATTATGGAAATATTTAAAAGAAAGACTAATAAGCAATTACCCTACCAGTGAATTTAAAACTTCTCTTTTTATTTAATAATATTGAATAAAAGGAGGAATTTATGGATACAAAAGAAAATCTTATTATTTTACGTAATATTTTTTACAAATGCTTCTTCATAGGTTTGCTGTTTCTTATTATCGCAGCAGTCATATATATGCCTTGCAGATGCTTTTTGGCAAATTTTTATCAGACATATTTAGGAATAAACACAACTACTTATTATAATATGTGGGTAAGTTTTATAGGTTTGATAAAAACCATTCTAATATTCTTATTTTTAGTTCCGGCATTGGCAATACATTGGACATCCTGTTGCAAGAAAAATCAAGAATAAGTTTATGTTATATTTAAATTTATGGAAAGCACAAAAAGCAGATTAGTTGAACTGGATTTTATAAAAGCTGTGGCAATATTTTTTATGATATTGGTGCATTGTTTTGAAACATTTACCCTGCCTGATTTGCAAACCGGGAACCTGAATTATACAATAAGGCTTTTAGGCGGACCTTTTGTTGCTCCGATATTTATGTTTTCAATGGGGATAGGGCTTGTTTATTCAAGCAAATCCATACCGCAGCAATTGTTTAAACGAGGAATTTTACTGATTATCTTCGGATATTTACTACAATTTTTTAGGGACTCTTCTTATTGCATTGTCGGTTTTTTTAAGCATGAACCATCATTGGTGCAAAAAGGCATATTATATATATTAGGCGTAGATATAATGATTTTTGCCGGATTATTTTTTATATTTTTTGTTGTATTTAAGCTTCTAAAAATGAAATCTTATTGGCTGATTACCCTTTACATAATTTTTGCGGTTTTAAACCATTTTTTGGCAGATATCCATTTCGCAAAACTTTGGCAAAATATTTTTGCAGGTTATTTTTGGGGCAGCTGGGAAAATACCTGGTTTCCGTTCTTTAGTTGGTATATTTACCCCGTTTGCGGATATTTTACAGGTAATTTAATTAAAAACAATGAAAACAAAAATCTTTTTTACAAGAAAATGGCTTTCTATTCATCAGTTTGTTTAATAATATTTTATTTTCTATTCCAAAACGTAGATTTCGGAATTCAGTCATCTTACTATGAAAACTATTTCCATCAAGGCTATGAAGGAAATCTTGTATACTTATCGCTTATTTTATTATGGTTTTCCGTAAGTTATTTTATAGTAAAATGTTTGCCCCAAAGTATAAAAAATATTGTAATAATTTGGAGTACAAACTTAAACAAAAGGTACATAATCCAATGGTTAATAATAGGTTTATTTATCCTTATATTCACACCGCTTTCACAACATTTTTTTGTTGTTGTCTGGATATTTTTTGTAATCTTAATATTAAGTGATTACCTGAGTAGGAAAAAATTTATCAAGTTATAAATTTGAGTGTTGCATGTTTTTTTAAAGATTAAAACAATGATTTTGTAAAGAAAAATTTACAAAACATCTTAGAATGCTTTATTGAAAAGATTATCAGACCCTCGCATCCCGAGGGTTTGTGTTGCATTTATAAAAAAACAATCGGCAGAGATTTCCACCATTCAATATTCACCATTCACTATTCACTATTTATTCCCCCTTGCTTTATAACTTTCACCATGTACAATTAATATTGCACTAGTATTTTTAATGAAATATGAGCAAATAGTTACTAAAAAGAGGAATCCATGTCAAAAGATGTCATAGAAATGGAAGGCACAATCCTAGAATCAATGCCTAATGCAATGTTTCGTGTAAGGCTTGAAAATGACCATGAAATTTTAGCTCATATATCAGGAAAAATCAGGAAAAATTTTATCAGAATATTGCCCGGAGATAAGGTTAAAGTAGAAATGACGCCTTATGATTTGTCCAGAGGAAGGATAACGTTTAGGCTGAAATGAGTGAACCGTGAACAGTGAGCAGTGAACAGAAATTCCGCTCACAGCTCACTGCTCACCGCTCACTAGAACAAAAAGCTAACAAAACAATACAAAGGATTACGAACATGAAGACCAGATCATCAGTAAAAAAAATGTGTGATAAATGTAAAGTTATTAAACGCAAAGGCAGAATCGCAGTAATTTGCGAAAACCCTAAGCACAAGCAACGTCAAGGGTAGGCGAGCAAAGCTCGCCGTTTATAGGGTGATAAGTTTATCGGTTTATAGGTTAAATTTGAACCCATCACCTTATAACCCTATAACCCTATAACCCAAATCATAAAGTAAATAAAACCAAACAAGGAGCATACAAACAATGGCAAGACTATCAGGGGTCGATTTACCCCGTAACAAAAGGATAATAATAGCATTAACCTATATCTACGGAATAGGCCCTACAAGAAGTGCAAAAATTCTTGAGGCTACAAAGATTTCACCGGACTTAAGAACAGATGACTTAACAGATGAAGACATTAAGCTCTTAAGGGCTGAACTTGCAAAATATCCGATAGAAGGCGACTTGAGACGTGAAGTGTCAATGCATATCAAGCGTCTTCAGGAAATAAACTCTTACAGAGGTATTCGCCATAAGCGTAAACTTCCCGTCAGAGGACAAAGAACAAAGACAAACGCCCGTACAAGACGAGGCAAAAAAGGCTTAGCAATTACTAAGAAGAAAACAGCGTAGGCGAACGGAGTTCGCCGTTGAAAAGGTTATAAGGTTATAAGCTGAAAAGTTAAAAAATTAAATAAAAAACTATTCACCTGTTCACCCTTTCACCTCTTCACCTAAAAAACAAAAAGTAAATTAAAATAAAACAAAGGACGTAAACAAATGGCTAGACCACAAAAAACAAAGAAAAAAGAAAAGAAGAATGTATTACAAGGTATTGTACATATTCAGTCAACTTTTAATAACACAATTGTGACTTCTACAGATTCGCAAGGTAATGCTATTGCTTGGGCAACAGCCGGTGCAATAGGATTTAAAGGTGCAAGAAAAGGTACTCCTTTTGCGGCACAGTCTGCTGCGGAGCAAGTAGCTAAAAAATCAATTGACCAAGGAATGAAAAAAGTAGAAGTTCATATAAAAGGACCCGGCTCAGGCAGGGAAACCGCAATAAGAGCAATTCAGGCGGCAGGGCTTGAAATCACATTAATCAAGGACGTAACACCTATTCCACACAACGGTTGCCGTCCTCCAAAGAAACGTAGAGTGTAGACGAGCGAAGCTCGCCGTTTATAAGGTGATAAGTTTATCGGTTTATAGATTAAATTTAACCCCATCACCTTATAACCCTATAACCCTATAAACCAAATCATAAAGTTAACAAATAAAACAAGGAGCAAACGCAAAAATGGCCAGATATACAGGACCTACAAACAAATTATTCCGCAACCACGGAGTAAAAGAACTATCAAACAGAAAACTGGTTTCTTCAATGAAGCAAACCCCTTCAGGGCAACATGGTGCTACCAGAAAGAAACTTTCTGAATATGCTATTCACTTAAAAGAAAAGCAAAAAATCAGACTTACTTATTTAGTGAGCGAAAAACAATTTGCAAAATATTATCATGCAGCAGCACGCAAAAAAGGTGTTACAGGTACTATTTTATTACAAATGCTGGAATCAAGACTTGATAATGTTTTATTTAAATCAGGATTTGGTATTACACGCAGACAATCAAGACAAATAGTAACCCACGGACATGTTTTGGTTAACGGTAAAAAGGTTGATATTCCTTCTTATTCGGTTAAATCTGGTGATGTTATAACCGTTAAGGCAAAAAGCTCCGATTTTGTTAAGAAATCGGTTATTGATTTAATCGATATGCCTTGTAATCCGGCTTGGATGACTATTGATAAAGCGGCTTTAAAAATCACTTTCGACAGAATCCCTGAAAGAGAAGAATTAGACCCTGAAATAAAAGAACAACTTGTAATAGAATATTATTCTAAGTAACCAATTAGGAGAAATAAATATGGAATTAAAAATTAAAAATGTTGACACAACAACAAGTTCAGACGGTTCACAATACGGTAAATTCGTTATTGAGCCGCTGGAAAAAGGTTTTGGAACTACAATAGGTAATTCACTAAGACGTGTTTTACTTTCCAGCCTCGAAGGAACGGCAGTTACTTCAGCAAGAATTGAAGGTATTACTCACGAATACACTGCCATACCCGGTGTATTGGAAGACGTAATCGATGTTATGTTAAATTTAAAAGGATTGGTGGTTAAAACCGATTCTAAAGAACCTCAACATTTAAGAATAGATGTTGACAAACCGGGTGTTGTGTTGGCAAGCAACATTCAACTTCCGGCAGGGGTAAAAGTAGTAAATCCTGACTGGTTAATTTGTACAATTGCCGACGGAGGCAGTTTTCATGCGGACGTTATTGTTGAAACAGGCAAAGGTTATATTGCAAATGATGTTCCTCGTGATTCAAAAACAGGTGCTTCAATTGATATGTTGCCTATAGATGCAACATTTATGCCGATTAAAAGAGTAAGCTACAACGTTGAACCCGTTCGTGTAGGTAATTCTCTTGATTTCGATAAATTAACTTTGGAAATTTGGTCAAACGGTTCTATTGATGTAAATACCGCATTAAGTCAATCAGCAACATTATTGATTGAGCACTTTATGCAAATTGCATCATTAACAGGGCAGCCTTCTATTTCAGCAATTGCTTCCGCAAGCGAAGAAACAGAAGAAAGAGAAAGTATTCCGAATATTACGATTGAAGAACTGGAATTGTCAGTCAGAGCTTATAACTGCTTAAAAAGAGCAAGTATAAATTCAATGGCGGAATTACTCAAAAAATCGGAAAATGATTTGCTGAACATTAAAAATTTCGGCAAAAAATCTTCTGATGAAGTAGTTGAAAGACTTCGTCACTTTGGTTTAGAGCTTATACCAAGCCCTGAACTTGAGGAAGAAGAAGTATAGGCGAGCGAAGCTCTCTGTTTATAGGGTGATAAGTTTATCGGTTTATAGGTTTTAAATTTGAACCCATCACCTTATAACCCTATAACCCTATAACCCAAATCATAAAGCAAACAAAAAATACAAGAGGTAAACAAACAATGAGACATATGTGTAAGAAACACACGTTGGGAAAAGCAAAAGACCAAAGAGAAGCATTATTACGAGCTTTGGCAACAGAGCTTTTTACCCACGGCGAAATAAAAACAACAATGGCACGTGCTAAAGCACTCAGACCTTACGCTGAAGGTATTATTTCGATGGCAAAAAAAGGCGATCTTCACTCACGCCGTCAAGCCGCAAAATACATTTACGATAAAGAAATCGGAAACTTTGTAGATGTTAAGACAAAAGAAATAGTAGAAATTCCTTCGGAAGGTCAAAAAGTAGTTGCTCAAACTGTTTTGAGAAAATTATTTAACCAAATCGGTACCAAATATTCTTCAAGACAAGGCGGCTACACAAGAATATACAGATTGCCGCCAAGACGCGGTGATGCTTCGGAAATGGCTTTAATCCAATTGGTATAATGGGTAAATAGGGGTAAATATATTGAAAAAATATTCCCTGACTCTTCAATACATAGGAAAAAATTACTCAGGAAGCCAAATCCAAGAGGTGAAAAAAGGGGCTAATGATAAAGAAAGCCCCAAGACTATACAGTCAGAATAAAATATTGCACTTTATACATTACT
>JAQVKX010000076.1 GCA_028694425.1 Candidatus Gastranaerophilales bacterium | reverse complement strand
CTAAAAGAGCTACGTCCTTATAAATTTTTGAAAGAAAGTATGCTAAATTTGTTGATACCGTACTTTTTCCTGTTCCGCCTTTCCCGCTTGCTACTGCTATAAGCATTTTACACCTTATGCCGGTGGTTATACTTGCCCCCCGTACTTTACACTACTACCGAAATATTTTGACCATGTCTGAATTTATTTCCATGTCTAAGACTTTGCCCATTTCCTCCGATATTTCTACCGTTGGATCTTCCATATCCGACACCTAATTTTTGTTGGTTACCTTGGCAGATTCCCCTTCCTCTGCCTGTCATTGCACCTTGCCCCATTGGACCTGTTCCGTTTAATCCCGGCATTTTATTCTCCTTTATTTTCCAATTCATTAATTTTTTCTTTTATAACAGATAAATCTTCTTCAAGTAAACTTGCTTGGGATTTTAAAATTGAAAGTTCATCATTTGGAGCTGTATTTGTGCCCCATAGTCTGCGAAATCTGCGTCTTAAACCTAAGCCTAAACCCAGTCCTACCGCAAGTCCCAACCCACGTCTAACACCCGGAGAACAATTCCCCAAGCCTCTACCTGTCATTGGACCCATACCTCTTGGTCCTGTTCCGTCCCCTCTTGGCATAATTTCACCGTCCTTTCATTATCTTTACCAAATTATTGTATTTTGCAAAAAGTAAAAGGTATCATTGTAACTTTTTGCATTTGGCATTTTGCCTTTTGCATCTATACCCAATGTCCTTCTACATCAGCAGCTGTTGCTTCTTGAAGTTCACCTTTTTTAAATTTTTCTATAATCTCGCTGATTTTACCTTCCCCGATAGTATAAATTTTTACACCGGAAGTTGATAAAACTCTAAAAGCTTTTGGACCGCAATGTCCGGTAATTACAGCTTCCACATTAGCATTCACAATATTTTGTGCAGCTTGTATCCCTGCACCTTGAGCAGCTTCAAGGTTTTGAATATTGTCTATATATTCAGATGAATTATCATCAGTATTGTAAATAATAAAACCTTTTGCCCTGCCAAACCTTAAATCTACTTGTGAATCTAAATTATTTTCATTCGTACTTATTGCAACTAACATGATTATATCTCCTTATAAATATATTATAGACTTGACAATTCAAATTGTCAAGTCTAGGATAAGATTAAATTTACAAGTTTAAAACAATTATTTTATTCGGATATTATTATGGCTCCTGCCGGACATTGTGCTGCTGCGAGTCTACAGTCATCTTCATTACCTTTAATTTTGCTGTTTGTTACATGTGCCATATCGTTTACTTTAAAAACTTCATTGTTTATGGATTCGCAAAGCCCGCATGCGGTACAAGTATCAAGAATTTCTACTTTCATAAACTTCTCCTTAAATTAAGTTAACAAAATTATTTTAAAAGAGAACTTTTGTTTAAACATTCCCTATATGTTTAATATATTATTTATTTTATTCAGTTAATAATTAAATTGTTAACCAAAAGCTATAAAAAGGAGAAATTTATGCCGGAACAAAATTTTCACATGCCTCTTTTGGGAGATATGTTTCCTGAAATGAAAGTACAAACAACTCAAGGGGTTAAAAATATCCCGCAGGATTTTAAAGGGCATTACTTTGTGTTGTTTAGCCATCCTGCCGATTTCACACCCGTATGTACAACTGAATTTGTTGCATTCCAAAAAAGAATTAAAGAATTTGAAGACTTAAACTGTAAATTAATCGGTTTATCAGTTGATCAGGTATTTTCTCACATTAAATGGATTGAGTGGATAAAAGAAAAACTTGATATTGAAATAACCTTCCCTGTAATAGCTGCAAATGATACAATTGCAAATAAAATAGGTTTATTGCACCCCGGCAAAGGAACAAATACCGTAAGGGCAGTATTCATTTGTGACCCTGAAGGCAAAGTCAGAGCAATGATTTATTATCCTCAGGAAATAGGCAGAAATATAGATGAAGTAGTGCGTGCTTTAAAAGCACTTAAAACCCATGACGAAAATAAAGTGGCTCTACCTGCCGGTTGGCCGAATAATGAACTAATCGGTAATAAAGTAATAATACCTCCGCCTACAGATATAGACACAGCAAAAAAATCTTGTGAATGCGAAAATTATGATTGGTGGTTTAAATATAAAAATCTTTAGTTTTACCGTTTCTATAGCCTGTTCCTGCTCTATATCCGGAAATTGAATATAAAACAGGTAAAATCGGTTCTATCCATTTCAAACCTGATAAAACAGCAACCGTTGCAATATCATCGATATGCAAACCGATATCCAACGCTTCGGGTTTTCTTTCAGAATAAAGTGTTTCTATTTTTGAAAAGTTCACTTTATTTTGTAAATGTTGATGACGTTGATGACGGTTGTAATGTTTTTTCTCTAAAATAGGTTCAATACATGTTTTACCGATTAAGTTTGCAATTGCACTTCCGCCGATAATTCCCACTGCTAAAATTCCTGCGAGCATTCCTATTGCTCTTGCCGGTTTTGAAGTTATTTTTGCTTTTTCTAATATCGCAAGGGCAATTCCTGCACCTATATTGCACAAGAAAATATTTGCAAAATATTGATATGAACCTTCTTTTAGCTTATTTTGAATTCGGTCTTTCCAATTTTTTTCGGTTAATCTGTCTCCGATTATTCCTCCTGTAATTCCTCCTAAGACAGGAACTAACCCTATTAACGATAATCTTTTTATTTCGCTGAAAATATGTTTCGAATCAACATTTTCGGGATCAGGTATAAGTTTATTTAAAAATCTTTTACCTTCTTTTTGTCTATGTAGTTCTTCAAAAATAATTTTAATTTCTGAAAGTTTAAGGATTTTTGTTTTTGCCTTTTCCAATAACTCCCCGGTTTTTTTGCTTACTTTATTATTTTGTAAAAAATCATTTACCACTAAAGTATTTGTTTGAACAAGTTTTTTTAAATCATTTTTTTTAGATAATCCTTCAAAACCTTTGAATAATACTTTCTTATCTGCTTTTATCGGCGGTATACCGATTGTTGCAAAAAGTGCAGAACATATTGTAGCAGTAAGTACAGATATGCTTTTAATAAATTCTTTGTGTTTTTCTTCTTCGGGTGCCTTACAGACATTATTAAAAATACAAGTTGCCCCTCCTGCAAGAAATAAACAAGGAACCGTTTTAGAAAATTTTCCCACAAGCATAGGTTGGTCTAAATATTTACCTATAATCAAAATTTTATTCAAATTGCACCTTCTAAATTTTCTATGCTTCTAAAATGTTAGCTTCAACTAACATTTTAAACAAAAAATTTTTCTTATTTTTTAAACTCTTCATAAAATTTTTGAAATTCATCTATATATTTTTTTTCGGAACAATAATAATTATTGTTAAATTCAATAAAAGCAATTAAGCATTGTAAAACATCTTCAGAAATAACATGTTCTACTTTGCAAGCATTTGTTGAAGCTTCATCAGATGATAAACCCAGAATTTTCGTAAAAAAATCATAAAGAGTTTTATGTTTTTCAATGACTTTTTTTGCAACTTTTATGCCTAAAGGAGTTAAAGAAATTACATTATATCTTCCATAATTGACAAGATTTTTTTCTGCTAAATTTTTTAAAGCCTCAGTTACCGAAGAACGTTTAACGTTTAAGCGTTTTGAAATTTCAACAGCTTTTACGTTTTGTTTTTCTTCCATTATTTCATAAATAGCTTCAAGATAGTCTTCTAAGCTCGCTGTAACTTTAATGTTTTTCATATAAAAACCCTTCTGTAAAATTGTATGGCAAGCCTAACATTTTGTCAAGCACTTATTTTTTAATAACTTAACAATGAGTTTACGGAAAAAGGAACTTTTTCCGTAAACTCAATTATCAATTAACTTACTTTTTTATTTTTTTTAAGCTAAAATAAAATTAGAGCTTGCGGAAAAATTACACCTGCTTGTTTGCGAATTTATGAGCATTACAAGGCTGGGTGCTAGGATAGTAAAATTTTTCTCGCAATCTCCGCTGTCCGACTCGCACCCTTACCACCGGCTATCCCGCAGCTGGTAAGGGTACGAGCACTTCCAAGGTCGGACTTGAAAAATCTCAAAAAACTGTCCTTTTTTGGATTTTTCTGTGTCCCTTAAAAGGAATAAAAATGGAATTTGATGATGATTTACCGATATATTCAATAGGTGTTGCTTCTAAAATTTTAAAAGTTCATCCGCGTACGTTAAGGATTTACGAAGCAGAAGGATTAATTTTGCCGCCGAGAAGAGGCGGAAAACGTTTGTATTCTAAAAATGATTTGGTTAGAATTGAATGTTTAAGAAAGCTTATACACGAGGAAAATTTAAGTATCCCCGGGATTAAAAAGTTACTGGAATTTACTCCTTGTTGGAAATTGAAAGAATGCAGCCCTGAAAAACGCAAAAAATGCAGGGAGTTAAGCGGTAAAAAAAGAAAATGTTGGGAATTTTCACAACGTACCTGTGAAAAATCCTGCCAAAATTGCGAAGTGTATTTAAAAGAAAATTAATTTTTCTTGTTCTCTAGAGTTTACTTTGTTAATTCTAACAATTGATTACAGCTGCTGATTATGCTGTTTAAGTATTCCAACTGTACAGAACGCTCAAATTCATTGTGGTACATCAACATAGAAGTATCCAAAATTTTGTTTGTAGGAGTTTTTATTTTTTCAAAAAATTCATTTACAAAGGATTCTTTTGATATAGCACATTCCTGAGCTTTTAAATATAGTTCCGAATGGTATAGTGCTATACCTGCCTGAGTGCATATACTTCTGATTTTTTCAAAATCTTCTTCGGATAATTTACAAACTTGTTGAGTAAACTCAAGGCAAAAATGACCTATTATTTCATCTTGATATAAAACAGGAAAATTATAACTTGATTTTATATCTAAATCTTCATATAAAGTCCTGAATGCTTCATTCATCTCGGGATGATTTTGAATATATTCTTCCCAATTGGCAATCTTTATTTCCCGTTTCTCCAAAAGAGGTTGGATATAATTTCTTATTTCAGGTTTTGACCAATCATAACCTATAAAACTTTTTTCTCCTATATTAGACAGATATTCAGAATCTTTATCTACAGGCAAGTAACTTTTGTTTTTTACATTATATTCAGAAAAGAATACTCTATCGGCACCGAAAAACTTACCTATATTTTTTACAAAAAGTTTTTTTATAATTTTTTTGTCTATGGAACTTCTTAGGATTTCTATTATATTTCTGCTGATTCTTTCCCTTTCCAGCATTATTTTTTCGTTTTCGTATAATTCTGCCTGCTTAATTGCAATATAAATCTGTTCTAATATTGTTTCAAGTAAACTGATTTCAGATTCATTCCAAGTTTTATATTCATAAATGTAAGAAATTGTCAAAATACCCCATTCATCTTTTCCTTTTTTAATGGGGAAAATAGTTATTGATTTAACATTTAAACTTTTATAAAACTCTTTTACAAAATCGGGAATATCAGCTTCTTCAATATTATCAATAATCAGAGATTCGTTTTTGGTGAATACATAGGTAGTTAAATATTCAAAAATCCTTGACTTGTCAATTTTCATATCTCTTATACTTTTAATATCTTCACTTGTTTTAAACTCCCCTTTTATTAAGTATTTATTATATTTTTCAATCAGTTCACTTATTGAAACTCTATTTGCTCCTGTTATTTTAGCAATTCCAGAACAAATAATATTAAATGTTTCCTCTAAATCTAAAGAGGTTCTGATAGTTGATGTTATTTTTCTTAATAATGCTTCTCTTTTAGCATTTTGCTTTGTTTTTTTATATAACTCTGCTTGATAAAATGCTACACCTACCTGATCAGCAATTGATCTTAAAAACCGGATTTCTTCTTCTTTTAAAATTCTTGGTTTTTGATAAGTTATAACCAAATTTCCCAAGAAGGCTTTTTCATGATAAATATTAATTGCGGCAGATGATATAAATCCGAAATCTCTATAAAAAATTTCGGCTCCGGTGTTTCTAAGGTTATTTTTATCAAGATATTCCTCTAAATCATTAAAAATGATATCATGACCTTTAAAATGAGAGTTTCTTATATTCTCTGCAAATCCTGAGATGCCGACAAAATCTGCTCCTACAAATGTTTTAACGTCTTCGGATGATTTATATTCAGAGTCTTTTGTTATTACATAATTATTAGCTTCATAGTCATAATAAGCTACAACTACTCTGTCGGCATCAAAAAGCATTCCTAGTTGAGTGACTATTTCATGTTTTATTTCTTCAAAATCAAGTGAACTTCTGATTTTATTGGTTACTTCTCTTAAAACTCTTTCCCTTTCTGCTTGTCTTTTTGTTGTTGTATGCAATTGGGCTTGATAAAGTGCTATTCCGGCTTCATCAACAATTGAAGCAAAGAAATCAATGTATTCTTTTGTTATCGGATATACTGATTTTGTATAATGGATTGATAATACTCCGAAATTTCTGTTTCCGTACACCATAGACATTCCTATACCGCTTTTAACTTCCATTTCTCTAAGCCATTTTTCGACTTCTGTATTTTGGAGATTATTGTCGATTATAAATTTCTCAATATCTTGCACAATTACAGGTTTGTTTTGTTTATGTATATTTGCTAAAAATTCTACTTGTGAACTTGCAAAGTCATAACCTATAAGACTTTCTAAACCCGGAACTTTATATTCCGAATATTCATCAAGAACTTGCGGTTTATTTGTTTCAGTATCAAATTCAACTATAAAAACCCTGTCGGCATTTAGTGATTTACAGATTTCTGTTACGATTGTTTTTTTTGTTTCGTTTATGTCCAATGTTTGCCTTATGGTTTCTGTTATTTTCCTCAGCAACTTTTCTCTTTCTGCTTGTTTAAGAGTTTTTTGATGCAGTTTTGCCTGATAAAAACCTACTCCGGCCTGATCTGCAAGTGCTTTAAGAAAATTAATTTCATCTTCGCTAAATTCTCTTATTTTATTAAAAGTTAAAACAAAATCACCGATATAATGATCTCCGTAATATATATTTATTGCAGCTGACGAAATAAAACCGAACTCACGGTAGAAATTTTCAACGCCGGTTCCTCTTATTTTTATATCATCAAGATATACTTCAAGATCACTAAATATAATATTTTTACCTTTAAGATGTATGTTTGTTATAAATTCATTAAAACCTTGAATATCTTTAAATTTTATTCCAATCATAGATTTTATTTCATTGGATTTTCTATACTCGGATTCAGATGTTACGACATAATCTTCTAGATTGTAGTCATATTCTGCAATACGCACACCGCTTGCATTGAAAAATTTTCCGATTTGATTAACTATTTCATTTTGTATTACTTTAATATCAAGTGAATTTCTGATTTTTTCGATAATATTTCTTAGGATATTTTCCCTTTCTGCTGTATTTTTTTGATTTTTATAAAGTTTTGCCTGATAAATAGCAGTACCCGCATGGTCTCTCAGTGTTTTTAAGAAGTCAAGTTCATCATGTGTTAATACTCTTTTTTTATCCAAAAAATGCAATATTAATATACCGATAATTTGATCTTTATACCAAACTATAAGTCCATAATCGGATTTTGCATCGCTTTGCCGTAAACTTTCTAAAGCTTTATATCCTAAAAGACTTTTTCTTGCCAAAGTTTTATCTAAATCTTTGATAATTACATTTCTTTTTTTTCTTTTCAATTTTTCACAAAATTCGGGAAATGCCTCTTCGGTATCAAGCCCTACAATACTTTTCATTTTAGGGGATTTTAATCTTTCGAGTTTAAACGGTAAGAATTTTTCTTTTACAAGGTCATAATCAACAAATAAACACCTGTCTGTATTAAAATAGTTACCTACAGTCTCAATAAAATATTTTTTTATTTCTTCTTCCTCAAGTGTACTCCTGAGCTTTTCGATTATTTTGGTTACAAGTCTTTCTCTTTCATTTTTTTCATTAAGTTCATAATTTTTATGAGCTATTTCGGAAATCGAATTTGCGACAAGAGAAAGTAATTTTGTCGCAGCTTCAATATGCTCTTTTTCAAATATTTTTATTTTATCTAAATCTTCAAAATATTTTTTTTCATCTTTTATTCCTAATTCCTTTGCTACTTGTTTAAAATGTTCTATATCAGGTTTTCCCAAAACAATTTGCCCGCCTAAAATTGAGGCAATATGCTGCCCTTTAACTATTATAGGAACAGCAAAATGAGCTAAGCCCGTATGGCAATTATGAATTATAGGTTCACCTTTTATTGACGCCAATTTCCCGCTTTGAATATCACATTCGTTACATCTTTGTGAGCCTAATTTACTTTTTCTTATATGATTTTTACAAAAATTCGAAAAATTACTTGGACTAGTTATGGGACCTTTATCGTCAACCGTTAAGCTTGCAACACCCATTGCTTTTGCAAATGTATCTTGTAATTTTTGCAGAAAATCTATATCAATTAAATCTAATAAATTAATTTTAGGGTGATTATTTGGCACTACAAAAATTCTTTTAAATTTGGTACTTTTTATTTCGAGATGAGTATAGTTTAAAGGAATTTAATAAATAATTAAAAACCCGATTGGGCTATTATATAAAGCAATGTTATTAAATTTTATTATTTTTTCAGCTTTTTAAGAAGATTTTGGGCTTCTTCCATTTCGGGAAAAATTTCAAGAACCTTATTAAGCTGTTCTTTTGCCTGTTTATTTTCAGATAATTTTTGATAACACTTTGCACTGTTTAAGAGTAAGTTTGTGTTTATAGGACTTTGAGTTAATAATTTGAGAAAAATCGTATTAGCTTTTTCATATTCACCAAGTTGGAAATAATTAAGTGCCAAAAGGTTTTCAACCTCTGCTGTCGGATTTTGCTCCCATGACTTTATCAAAAACAATTGTGCATCTTCAAAATTCTTCAATGCATAATTTATTTTTCCTGCACAAAACAGAGCAAAAGGTTCTTCGGGAAATGTGTTCAATGCTTTTGTAATATATTTCAGAGCATTTTTTAAATCATTAAGCTCAAATGAATTTAAAGCAGACAAAATTAATATATTAGGGTCATCGGGGGTTTTAGCTAAAGCCATTTTATAAAATTCGCCGGCTTTTTTAAAATCCGATGTGGCATGTAAAAAATTTGCGTATTCAAAAATTATTCCCGCATCTTTTGGTGCAAGTTCATATGCTTTTTCGAATTCGTCTCTTGCATAGTTAAAAAGTCTTTTACTTAAATAAATAACGCCTAAGTCTTTATGTGCTTGGGCTGCTTTCGGGTTAAGTTCTATTACTTTTTTAAAAATCTTTTCTGCTATGTCTAAATCACCTGTCCTGACACAAATTAAGGCGTATTCATAATAAATTTCTTCTGAAACAATTCCTTGTTTTATGAGTTTTTCATAAATTTGTTTAGCATTAACGGGGCTGCCTGTTTTTAAATATAATTTAGCCAACTTTAGTGATATGTTTTGAGATTTGGGGTTAAGCAGAGATAATTGGCTTAAAATGCTTATTGCAAAGGTATATTCACCTGTCTCTTCATAACAGCAAGCGAGATTATACTGAAAATTATGTTTTTCAGGATGTTGGGCAACAAGCATTTTATAATGTTTTATGGCATTATCGTATTGCTTTGCTTTAAATTCCGAAAGTGCCAAAGAAACTAAGTAATGCTCCACGTTTTCAAGGTGATATGCTTTTTGAAAATAGTCAACGGCTTCTTCGTGTTTGTTTTGAATTTGTAAAATAGAAGCTATATTATAAAAGGTAAGTGCATTCCTTGGTTCTAATTTGCTTGCAAAAAAATAGTTTTCATAAGCTTTAGAGTAATTTCCTAATGTTAAATAAGCTGTTCCGAGGTTATTATAAAGTTGGGCATGTTTAGGATTAAGCTCAACTGCTTTTTCAAAGTAAGGTATGCTTTTTTTAAAATCTTTTGTTGCTAAAAGTGCAGTGCCGGCTATATAGTAAACCAAATAATCATCTTGAACGAAAGACAGGGCTTTTTGAGCTACCACAAATGCTTTTTTATGGTTGTTGTTCCTTATGTAAACCACGCCGAGGTTTTTGTAAGCATCAATATAATTTTCTCTAAGTTTTATTACTTCTTTATAGGCTCCTTCGGCATGCCTGAAATCATCTAAATTATCATAGCAGTTTGCAAGATAAAACCAGCTTGTAGCATCATCATTTTTATATTTGACAACTGTTTCAAAAATTTTCTTCCCTTCGTTAAACAATCCGAGATTAACATTGCACAAGCCGAGTAACTTTAGTGCTTCAATGTTTTTTGAATCTTCTTTGAGTAGCAATTCCAGCTTGCCCT
>JAQVKX010000075.1 GCA_028694425.1 Candidatus Gastranaerophilales bacterium | reverse complement strand
TTGAACAATAAGATAAAGGCATTAAAGCGAAGGGGGTTCGGATACAGGAACTGGCTGAATTTCGAGTATCGCATATACGCAGAATGCAATACCTAACTATATTTCACGAATTTGTCTGTTGAACCATAAACTACTCAACTCACCACCAAGGGATTAATTTAGTTTATAATTGTAGTAAAATAAAACAGGAAACGGTGAAATGTGAAATGGGAAAAAAAGTTTATAGGTTTATATGGTGAAGGGGTTATAGGTTATTTTCAACTCCTCAACTTATCGACTTATCAACTTATAAACTAAATAGAGGTTAAAAAGTGAAAATAGCATTAGTAAATCATGGTTGTTCAAAAAATTTAATAGATTCCGAACTTATGTTAGGGCTTTTGGCAGAAAAGGGATATGAAATTACTCTTGATGAAACAAAAGCTCAAATAGTTATAGTAAATACATGTTCATTCATTCAGGATGCGGAAGAAGAATCTGTGCGTTCAATTTTAAGTCTTATCGAAGCCGGTAAAAAAGTTATTGTAACCGGATGTTTGCCTCAAAAACACAAAGAAGAATTAAAAAAAGCCATTCCTGAAATTGTTGCTATGCTTGGAACAACTGATTTTACAAAAATAGTTGAAATTGCAGACAAAATAAAAAGTTGCATAAAATACGGTGATGGCGAAGGTATTGATAACTGCATTATAGAAAGCGAATTTATTTCAAATATAGCCCAAAAGCCTGAATATGTTTATCCTGAGCATATTGAAAGACAGCAAATTACTATGGGTGCAAGTTCTTATATAAAAATTGCGGATGGATGCAACTATCATTGCGGTTATTGTATTATTCCTCATTTAAGAGGGGCTTATAATTCAAGGAAAATCGAAAATATAGTTAAGGAAGCTCAAGCCTTAGCAAAAAAAGGAGTAAGTGAAATAGTATTGGTTGCACAAGATACAACAAGTTACGGAACTGATATTTACGGAAAACCCATGCTTGGAACGCTTTTAGAACAGTTAAATGAAATTGACGATTTATCATGGATAAGAATTATGTATGTTTATCCGTCAATGTTGACAAATGAAATAATGGATAAAATTACTGCTCTTGATAAAGTAGTAAAATATGTTGATATTCCTCTTCAGCATTCTCATGCCCAAGTGCTGAGTGCAATGAGGAGACCGGTTCTGGATTATGAAGTTTTAATAAATAATATCAGAGATAAAATTCCCGATGTTGCAATAAGAACAGCTTTTATAGTAGGTTATCCGGGAGAAACAGAAGAACATTTTAAACATCTTTACAATTTTGTTGAGAAAATGAGATTTGATAAAATGGGTGTTTTTAAATATTCAAGAGAAAGAAACACGGTTTCTTATGATATGCAGGATCAGATTTCGGAGAAAGTTAAAAAAGAAAGACACAATATACTTATGGAATTACAACAAAAAATTTCAAAAGAAATTAATACAGGCTTGATAGGAAAAACTCTCCCTTGTATAATTGAAAGTACTAACCCGGAAGGGCTTGTAGTGGCACGTTCTACGAGAGATGCCGCAGAAATTGACGGGTTGGTCTATATTGATACAAAAAAGCCGATAATCCCGGGGGAAATTGAAAATGTTTTAATAAAATCGGCAGATGAGTATGATTTGTACGGGGAATCAGCTGCTACAAAGTAAACGTAAAACATAAAAATAGAAATAAACATGGTGAGCTAAACACGGCAGTCGGAGTGGATTAAGCGGTTCAATTTATTAATTATTTCATCATAATCATTTTCTAAAACAAGTTCTGCACGAAATTTTGCGGCATTTTTAATACTGTTTATGTAATAAGGATAAAATTTTCGGAAGAATTTTATTCCCATCTCTTCCCCACGCAATTTTATTTCTTCATCTAAATGTTCTTTTAATATTGTAACCTTTTCTTCTAATGTCGGCGGAGGAAGCATTTCACCGGTTTTAATGTAATGCTCTATACGTGCGATTAATGTAGCATCACCTAAAACTCCTCGCCCGATTGCAAGTCCGTCTGCATTTGAGATTGCCAAACATTCTCTCGCTGTTTCAATCGAATTCACATCTCCGTTTGCAAAAACAGGAATATCAACATTTTGTTTAAGTTCTTTTATTTTTGCCCAATCTGCTTTGCCTGAATACATTTGGCTTCTGGTGCGGGCATGAATTGTGATTAAATCAGCGCCTGCCTCCTGCATTTGTATTCCGAATTCAACAAAATTAAGTTCATCCATACTGTATCCAAGCCGAAATTTAACACTTACAGGGGTTTTAACAGAAGCTTTAACTGCTTTTACAATTTCAGATGCAAGTTTCGGGTTACGCATCAAAGCACAGCCGTCTTGACCTTTTACCACTTTATTGACAGGACAGCCCATGTTTATGTCAATCATATCGGCATATTTTTCTAAAATCTGTGCTGATTTTGCCATCAAATCAGGTTTGTGCCCGCTAAGCTGATAAGCAATGGGTGAATGGTTTTGGGCTCTCAGGATTAATTCGTTTTCCTGAAAATCTTGTTGTTGGGCTGGCAAGCCCAACCTACCGTCCAACCTGCGTTTGCGTCCGAATTCTTGAATTAAAGCTTCCGAACTTATCATTTCGGTTGTTAAAAGACAGGTTTTTGAATATTTTCTGATTAAGCTCCTTAAGACATAATCTGTTATGCCTGCCATCGGAGCAAGTGCTACATTGCTTTTTAATAAGAGATTGCCTATTTGTATTGGTTGAATAGGTGAACAGGTGAATGGGTGAATAGTTTTTAAACATTCTGATTCTTCAACTTTTCGACTTTTCGACTTTTCAACTTTATTACTATTCATACTTTTTCAGTTCTTTAATCCTTGTTTCTGCATATGTTTTGTATTCGTTGCTTTCGGTTGTAAGCTGAGCGAATTTTTTATAATTGCTTAGGGCGGACTTATACTGTGCAAGACTGTCGTAATCAATTGCCATTAAGTAATAAATAACCGTCAATTCAGGATTATATAAAATCGCTTTTTTGTATTCAGCTATTGCAGGTAAATATTTCTTGTCTGCATCAAGAATTAAACCTTTGTAGTAATATGCATAAGCATTTTTAGGGTCTTCCGTCAAAACCTGATTAAAAATACTTGTGGCTTTTGGATAATCGCCTTTTTCATAAAGAGCAATACCTTCATCTACACGTTTAACGTTAAGTTGTTCTGTAACCGACGGGTATAAATCTTTTGCTTTGGTGTTATTGGGGTTAATATCCAATGCTTTTCTCAAGAAAACTTTTGAACTCAGCCAGTTTTCTTTTTCGGCATAAAGAGCTCCGATATAGTAAGCCGTATCAGAATCAGGATGCAAATTTAGTGCTTTTTTATAATATTCAATAGCTTGTTCCGTATTATTTAATGCCTTATAACAAGCTGCCGTTCCGATTAAGGAATCAAAAGAAGGCGGTTGTACAGACTGGTAAGCTGTCAGGGCTTTTTGATAATCTCCGCTGTTATAATATTGAGCTGCTTCATCAAATTTACCCGCAACGGCTTGTTGCTCTAACGCTTGCAAATTATCTGCTATTTGTTTGTTATTAGGGAATTTTGCTTTAGCCGTTTGAAGTATTTGTTTTGCAGAAGCCAAATCCTGTTTTTGGTTGTAAGCAATTGCCAGATTTATGTAAACTTCAGGATTATCGGATTTTAATTGTAAAATCTTCTTATAACAAATTATTGCATCATCAAACCGTTTTTGTTTATGCAATTCTATTGCATAATTGTACATATCATCAACGGTACTCTTATTTGTACCTGCATTTTGGCTCATATAGTTCATTAATTCGGCGGTATTCATTGATTCTTTCATCACATCAAAAATCTGGTTTTTAGCTTCTTTATTATTAGGGTCTATACTCAAAACCTTTTTAAATCCTGCAATTGCATTATCTCTGTCTCCTTTTGCAGCAAGACATTGTGCTTTATAAAAGTTTGCCTGCAAATTATCCGGGTATAAGAACAAAATACTGTCATAAGCAGCAATAGCGGCATCATAAGATTTTCTTTGCTGGTATAAAGTCCCTAGATTTAACCTTGTTGTGACATTTGTAGGCTCAAGTTGACCCGCTTGTGTGTAATATTGCAAAGCTTCATCATACTTGTTTTGCTTCTGCAAAATTGCACCGAGATTTCCTATTGTTGCCGCATCATTAGGCGATTGAGCAAGTTTTTGCCTGTAAATTCTTTCAAGCGCATACAAGACCTCGGGATCATTTCCTCCATTTGCTAAAGCATAATTGTATTCGTTTGCGGCAAGTTCATTTTTGCCTAATTTATCTAAAACCCTTGCGTATTTTAATCGCAAATCCGCATCGTTAGGGTCTATATCAATAGCTTTTTTGTAATAATCGGCACATTTAGGATCATTACTTAAAACTCTCATGATATCTGCAATCTGTTCGTAAGATTCTTTTCTCAAGCTCATATCAGCAAGACTCTGTGCAAATTCATATCCTGCTTCGGGAAAAAGTCCTTCAAATCTTAAATCCTGAGCTTTTTGAAATCTTGACCTTGGTGAAGTATCAAATTTTTGCATATTTAAACATTGATTAAGGTTATCGGTAGCGTTTGCTATTACCTGCATTGAACTTTGGGTATCGGAAGTATAATATTTCAAATAAAACAAAGCTGCACGAAAATCATTAGCCGCATTTTCCCAATTTTTGTCTTTATTGGCATAATATGTTCCTCTTGCCATGTAGGAATTAATAAGCCCGATTCTTGCAGAATCGTCAAGATAATTTATCCTCAAAGCTTTTCTAAACTCAATGATGGCACTTGAATATTGATACTGCGATAAATACTGCTGACCTGCATTATAGAATTCTGCAAAATCAGCATTTGCAACCGTACAAGTTAAAAATAAACAAAAAATTACGGATAAAAATTTTTTCATAAAACCTCACTCACTTGTCATTTATTATTTATTGTATAATAAGATAAAAAAAATTGTATAGACAATTAACTATTTTATTTTCATGTTACAATGAGCTCATATTTAAAAAGGAATAATGATGTTAAAAGACTTAAAAATAAAAAACTTTAAGTGTTTCAAAGATTTTGAAATAAAAAATCTTAAGCAAGTAAATTTAATTACCGGCGGGAATAATGCCGGAAAATCTACATTAATTGAAGCAATTACGCTTTTATTTAATCCCAATATTGCTTATTTTATTAATGGACTTTCTTTTTATACTGAATTCAATGAGATAGCATGTTTTAGTTTTTTTAATAAAATGAATTCTAATGAACTTATTGAAATTTCAACAAGTGAAAATAAACAAAATTTAAAAATCAATTTAGAAGAAGAACCCATTGAGGAAAACGAGGATAAATCTTCTCAACTGGAATTTTTTAGAGAAAGCAAAGATAATTTAAGATTTATTTTTGATTATACTTATGTGAATGAACACAAAAGGACTCGAGAACGAGTAATTATTTCTAAAAAAATTCCTTATAGAAATAGACGAATGTCTAATTTTACAAATTTAACTAAAAAGATAAGTCATTCCCAAATGATTCATTTGTCAGATTATGCAAAACTTTATGAAAATTTACAAGATAATAAACAAGAAGCAGAAATTATTAATATAATAAACAAAACTATGCCTAATGAGCATATAAAAGAAATAACAATAGGAACAGATAATACTTTAAAAATTGATATTGGTTATGACAAATTAATCCCATTTTATGCATTAGGGGATGGCATAACTAAATTGTTTAAATTATTAATATGTATCTATAACTCTCAAAACGGTATTGTAGTTATTGATGAAGTCGAAAACGGTTTCCATCATTCAGTCTTAGTTTCATTGTGGAAAGTAATTTTTACTGCTGCAAAAGAATTTAATGTGCAAATTTTTGCAACAACACATTCGTGGGAATGCATCGCTGCCTACATGGAAGCATTTGAAGAACTGGGATTAGAAGATGATTTCGATAATTATTACAGATTAGAAAAAGATAAAAATGAAGAAATCAGCTATGTTGAATATTTTTCAAATGAATTAAGAATTGCACTGGAAAACAATTTTGAAACAAGGTAATTAAATAATGAAAGCAAATAATAACCTGATAATTGAGAAAGAACGATTGTTGCTTGTAGAAGGTAATGGAGACAGGGATTTTTTTAGGTGTTTATTAAGCGATATCGGTATTGAAAATATTCAAGTAGTATGTTTTGGCGGAAAAGACAGTTTAACAAGCAAAAAGGGATTTATAGATGAATTATCAGTTATTTTATTATCAAAAGAAAAGGTGGATATAAAAGTTGTAGGTATTGTTTTAGACGCAGATTTATCACAAATAGATTCACGAATTGATAAAGTAAATACGTTTATTGAAAAAATTAATTCTCGTAAAATTAAAAATTTATTTTTTGAAAAAATTAAAAAATGTGGAACGTTTACAAAAAACAAAACTAAAATTGGAACATTTATAATGCCCGACTGCAAAAATCAAGGAATGTTGGAAACGTTATGTATCAAAAGCTTGGAACAAGAACCTATATTCAATTGTATTGAAAATTATATTTCTTGTGTTACAGGTATTTTGGGTACTTTAGAAAAAGTTGATAAAAGAAAAGTACAAATTTATATTGCGGCAAAAACTAAAGATTGTGAAGAAAAAAATATTGGACATGCTATTAATTCAGAAATGTTTGATTTAAGTCATAATGTTTTTAATGAAATTAAAGATTTTTTAACAATTATGTCCCAAATATAAAATAAGGAGTTTATCATGATAATACCAAGTATAGATTTAATGGACGGTAAAGCAGTCCAGCTCAGACAAGGCAAAGAAACCGAAAAAGTTCTGGAACGTGAAGATGTTTTGGAACTTGCCAAATATTATTCAAAATTCGGTGATGTTGCCGTAATTGATTTAGACAGTGCATTTAACAACGGCAAAAATAACGAAGAATTAATTAAGCAGCTTTGTAAAATCGCTCCATGCCGTGTCGGCGGAGGAATCAGAACAGTAGACAAAGCACAACGTTTAATTGCTTACGGTGCAAAGAAAATAATTATCGGAACAGCAGCAAGTGAAGAGTTTTTGGCTCAACTTCCAAAAGACAAAGTAATTGTGGCTATTGACACCAAAAACGGCAAAATTACCACCGAAGGCTGGACAAGAGAACTCGATAAAACACCTGCGGACTATATAAGACACTTTGATGATTTATGCTCGGGATATTTATATACAATTGTCGAAAACGAAGGGATGATGCAGGGTTGCGATATGCCTTTGATTGAGGAAGTCAGAAAAGCAACACAAAAAGACTTTGTTGCAGCAGGCGGAATTTCTTCCATTGACGAAATAGTTAAACTTAACCGCATGAACATCTCAACACAGCTTGGAATGAGTATTTATACAGGTGCAATAAAACTTGAAGACGCATTTATTGCATGCCTGGATTTTGAAAAAGAAAAAGGCTTAATGCCTACTATTGTACAAGATGTTACGACAAAACAAGTTCTAATGTTTGCTTATTCAACTCCTGAATCTTTGAGAAAAACTTTTGAAACAGGTTTGGCAACTTATTTCAGCCGTTCTCGTCAGTCACTTTGGACAAAAGGCGAAACTTCCGGAAATATTCAGGAATTTAAAACGGCATGCTTTGACTGTGATCAGGATGCAATTCTTTTCAAAGTAAAACAAAGAGGAAACGCTTGCCACTTCGATAAATTCAGCTGTTTTGAAGACAGAGAATTCAATGCCCAGACACTTTATGAAGTTTTAAAATCAAGAAAAGAGTTTATGCCTGAGGGTTCCTTCACTGCAAAATTATTTAAAGACCCATTCCTTTTAAGGAAAAAAATTATGGAAGAAGCGTTTGAAGTCGTAAATTTTGAACATGGCGACGGTCTTCCGTGGGAAGTTGCTGATATAGCTTACTTTATTTTAGTTTTGATGGTAGAAAACGGCGTTACAGTACAAGAAATCATGAATAACCTCGCCTCCAGGGCTAAACAGTAGAAAATATTTATGACAAAAGACTTCTAAATAATAATTCTTCATTTAAAAATTTTAAAACAGCATCTAAATCGTTAATATCTATTCCTTCTGAAGCTAATCTTTCTGACATATCAAAAGCTTCAACCATAACTCTTAAAATACTTAACTTATCATCCATAGTTATTTCTTCAGCTTTTAATCTATCGGCTATGTTGAAAGCTTTAAGTAATCTTCTTAAAATTTCTGTAGGATTATCGGTGCTTATTTTACCTAACGATATATTATTATCACCTTGAGTTACACGTTCTGAAACTATAATCTGTATTTTTTGGGGAGAATGTTGAACTAATACTACATCATATACTGCATTAGTTTTTGCATTATTTGAAGCACTAAGGATTTGTTCCAAAAGACTTTTTTGATCATTGCTCTTTATCATTTTATTAACAATTGTTTTGAAAAGAGTTCTTGTTTGTACATCTGGTATAAAAAATTTCCCAAAACTCGGATTACTTTGTTTTTGTTGAGCTTGAGGAGAATTTACCCTTTGCTGGTTTATTCTTGGTCTATAAATTGTATTTGATATATTTGCTATTCTCATGGTTATACAAAAACCGTAATAAAATTTTTTTGACAGATTTTAGGTTTTATATTTACAAATAGTAACATTTATAAATGGGGAATAGGAAACAGGAAAGAAGACAAGATGCGTAGATGCGTAGTTTTTAAATTAAAGTTGCTTTAGTTTAAAAATGATTTTAATAGTAAGCATTAAGCAGAATTCCACGCATCCACGCCTCTACGCATCCACGCCTCTGCTAACCCATTCACCCGTTCACCTATTCAACTTCTTAATCACCTAATCGCTTATTCACTTCTAAAAAACCAATTTCTTGAAAAAACTTACTTTTTCAATATAATTATAATTATGAAGAAAGTTTTTTTTGGATTTTTTATATTTATTTTTTTATCGGTTGGTCAATGTTTTGCGGATGAAGGTTTTGCTTTGCGTGATTATGACGGAATAGAACTTGCAAAAGGAACATTCATTCCCGTTATAAGCACTCAGGAAATTTCAACTCAGTATTGTGATGTCGGAACGGTTGTAAAATTTATTGCCATATCGGATTTATACTTAAATGATACAAATATTATTCCGCAAAATACCGAGTTTTTCGGCTACATAGAAAAAATTAATGAACCTGTTGTAGCGACTAATGCCTCAATGATAATAAAAGTTTCTAAAATAAGGTTTATTGACGGTTTTGAGTTGCCGATGAGAGGGTATATTTATGTAAATAATAACATTATCATAGGCGGCGAGCTTACACCCCCGGCTACTTATGAAAAAAAACCTTCTTTCAGGCAGGGGTTTAAAACAACGAACGGTTATGTTCCGGGTGCTACAAGACAACCGGGTGTGCATAAAGTGATTGCATCAGGTGCAAACCTTCTTATAGTATTGACCGGACCCCTTTATGTTACACACACCGTAAATAATTGACAAACTTACAATTTAGAATAATAATATTATTGAGAAGATTAATAGGAGGACTTTATGGATACAAAGTTTAAGAGAAAATTAAGTTTATTAATGTTGGTTTCAATTACCGGTGCAAGTATGGCTTTTGCAGCACCAAATTATAACTATCAGCAAAATGTGGTTCAAACTCCGCAGTATCAAGGTAGTTATTATCCAACCCAAAATTATAGTAAGGGACCTTTAAAAGGCAGAGTTATAGTTGTACCTCCGGGTGCCCAAATTCCTGCGATTGTTTCAACACCGATAAGTTCCGAGTATTTAACAATGGGGCAACCTGTATCGGTAACTTTAGGTTCTGATTTTTATTACAGCAATACTTTAATTGCTCCAGCCGGGAGTACCGTTTCAGGAACAGTAACTCAAGTTACAAAAGCAAAACACGGAAGTATGAATGGTTCTCTAAGGCTTAGATTTACTGAAATAATAACTCCTTATGGCTCAAGAATCCCGATTTCAGCTATGATTAGAACAGCAGACGGTACAGGATTACTTGTCGGCGGTACAAAAGCTGACGTGGCTAAGAATTATGCTAAAGATATGGGTGTAGGTGCTGGTGCAGGTGCACTTACAGGACTTATTGCTTCAGCAATTTCCGGTGGTGCTATAGGCAAAGGAACAGCTATTATGACAGGAGTCGGTGCCAGTGCAGGACTTGCCAAGTCGTTGTATGATAAAGGTTGCGATGTAGTTATACCTGCGAATTCTACTATTGAACTTCAGGTAGACCAGCCAATTACAGTTAACCCGTCAGGATATAGCGACGATTACTAGTAACTCGGCTGATAAGTTTTTTCTACATTTTTTATAAAATGTCAAAATAAACTGTAAGAGTGAAATGTGAAAGGTGAAAAGCGAAAAGAAGTTTATAGGTTTATAGGGTGATAGGATTATAGGTTATTTT
>JAQVKX010000074.1 GCA_028694425.1 Candidatus Gastranaerophilales bacterium | reverse complement strand
TCTGTTAAGTCACTCGGATAATTTTTTGTCATAATGCTGTCCCTCCTCACTTACAGTTATATCAGCACCATGACCCTATTTTATCCGCCTTTTGCATGAATTATTTTTTAACCAAACAGCTTCTTACTTATTAATCACAAGCACGTCTGCGGTAACGTTTTCCACGACACGTTTGCTGACTGAACCTAAAAGCAGTTTTGACAGGTCAATTTTTGTTCTTGCTCCCATTATTATCAAATCGATTTTTTCTTTTTCGGCAAAATCAATGATTTTTTGTGCGGGACTTCCTGTTAAGATTGCTTCATTGTGAACTTGAAGTTGTTCTTCTTCAAGGATTGCTTTTGCTTTGTTAATTGCTTTTGTTGCGTGGATTTTTTGTTGTTTTTCTATCGAATCCAGCCAATTTCTGTCAAGAGTTGCTTCCATAGGTAACAATTCAGGGTTTTCCTTGACACTTATTACAAAAATTTCCTTATTTTGTAAATTGAATAGTTTAGCCGTATGTTTTATGGCACCGATAGAAGCTTCCGAGCCGTCTACGGCAAACAGGATTTTCTTACCTTCTGTTCGTTTCTTGCTTACAAAAACCGGAACTTGAGAGTTGGAAATAACCTGTCTGGATACAGAGCCGAGCCATTTCTGAATACCCTTTTTCCCGTGAGAACCTAACAAAATCAAATCATAAGATTCTCTTTCCATCTGTTCCAAAATACCTTCGACCGGTGAACCGAAAGTTTTAATTTTCATCCCGCAGGTCAAACCGTTATCTTGAATAATTTTTTCCGCAAAATTCAAAACACTGTCTGCTATATTCTCATAAGCTTTTGAATAATTTTCGCTGTCTATATTCATTGACGACGGCAAAAAACTCCAATCTATAACACAAATAGGGTCTAAAACGGCATCTTTAATATATATTGAAGCATTATAGAATGCATTTAAGCTGATATCCGAACCATCGGTACAAAATAAAATTTTCATTTATTAATCTCCTTTTTTAGTTTATAAGATGAACAGGTGAACGGTTTTATTTTCGCTTCATGCTTCACCCTTCACGCCTCACTTTTTACAATCCAACATAACAAAAGTTAATAAAAATAACCATTATCCTAGTAATCTATTTTTTTTTATTATATTATGAATACCTGGGTAGAAATAGGTTTTTAAAATCGTATGCATTCGAAACAATCAACCAATCTTAAAAAGTATAAAGATCTCATTGAAACCATTGCCAAAGTTGAGTATCGTAAACTTTGTGCTGCACACTTGATTGAATACCCGGAGATGTATAATATTGCTGCCCATACCGTTTATGATTTAATTAAAATGGATGATGATAAACAATTTAATAATTCATATCTTGCCACAGCAATTAAGTGGGCTATCCGAAATGAAATCAGGCGACGTTACAGATGGTACTCTCAACGTAAGTCAAGTGAAATCGAAGACCAAGAAGACCTGCGTGAAGCTGTTTATAAAACAATTTTGTCAATAGATGAAATTATGACTTTAGAAACCCCGACTTTTATCAAAGATGAAAGAAAAAACCCGGAAGAATCTTTGGAGTTTTCAGAATTAAAACAAGAAATTATTGAAGCAATCAAAAAATTACCCCAAAAAGAAAAAGAATTAATTGAAAGCAGATTTTTTAAAGACAGAAAACTAAAAGAAATATCCGTTGAATTTGACCTTTCGCCTTCAAGAGTTTCAAGACTTATTCAATCGGGATTAAATAAAATTAAAAAAGATTTAAAACGGCAAAATGTATGTTTTTAAAAATTTGTTGAGGAGAGAAGTAAATTGACAAAAGTAATTTTTGAAAAGAACAATGGGATTGACGGCATAAATATTGCTGATTGTCCTGAAGGTACTAATTTTATTGATGAAAAATTTTTGAGAAAAACTTCGCTTAATCTGCCGCAACTTAGTGAATTAGAAGTTATGAGACATTATAAGGAACTTTCTGACAAGAATTTTTGTATAGAAAAAGGGTTTTATCCGCTCGGCTCCTGTACAATGAAATATAATCCGAAAGTTAACGAAATGTTAGCAAATTTAGAAGGATTTACAAACCTGCATCCGCTCCGGGATGATGAAGACTCCCAAGGTGCTTTGGAATTGCTGTATAATCTTCAAGATGTTTTGAAAGAAATTACCGGAATGGATGCAATAAGCCTTCAACCTGCAGCCGGAGCACATGGTGAATTAGCAGGGATGATGATTATAAAAAAATATTTTGAAACTAAATGTGAAAAAAGAACAAAAGTTATAATTCCGGATTCGGCACACGGAACTAATCCTTCAAGTGCTTATATGTGCGGATTTGAGTGCGTAGAAATTAAATCTGACGAAAAAGGTCAGGTAGATATTGATGCTCTGAAAGCTGTTTTAGATAAAGATGTTGCTGCAATTATGATGACAAATCCTAATACACTGGGGCTTTTTGAAGAAAATATTTTGGAAATTTCTAAAATAATGCACGAAAACGGTTCACTTCTTTATTATGACGGAGCAAACTTTAATGCGATTATGGGCTATACAAATCCTAAGTTGATGGGGTTTGACGTGGTACATATTAATTTGCACAAGACTTTCTCTACACCTCACGGAGGCGGCGGACCAGGGGCAGGACCCATCGGCGTTGTAGAAAAACTTAAAGATTTTTTACCTGTGCCGATAATTGATTATGATGGGGAAAAATATTATCGCAATTATGATTTAAAAAATTCTATCGGAAAAGTTAAAAGTTTTTACGGAAATTTCGGAGTTTTGGTAAGGGCTTATGCTTATATTTTGATGACGGGTAAAAATCTTAAAACAGTAAGTGAAGATGCTGTATTGAATGCAAATTATCTTAAAGAAAAGCTAAAAGGAGCTTATGACCTGCCTTACGATTATTCTTGTATGCACGAATTTGTTTTGTCAGGCGATAGGCAGAAAGAACAGGGAGCTTCTACTCTTTGGATTGCAAAACGCTTAATGGATGAGAATACTCACCCGCCAACGGTTTATTTTCCATTGATAGTACACGAAGCACTTATGATTGAACCTACGGAAACCGAAAATAAGCAAAGACTGGATGAATTTGTTGAAGTTATGCTCAAAATTGCAAAAGAGATTGAGCAAAATCCTGAAAAAGCACTAAATTCACCTAAAACTACCCCCGTTAAAAAAATTGATGAAACTTTAGCTGCAAGGCAGCCGGATTTGAAGTGGACGAAAAATAGTAAACAGTAAACGGTAAAGAACATAAAGAAGACAAGATGCGTAGATGTATGGAGGCGTAGTTTTTAAAAGTGAAATGTGAAATGTGAAAAGAAGTTAAAAAGTTGAAAATTTCCATTTACTGTTTACTTTTAAAAGGAGCAGTGAGCTGAATCCCACGCATCTACTCATCTTGCCTTCTTTACTGTCCCCTGTTCCCATTTCATTAATTTTTGTAAAGAAATTATATTTTTTAGCAATTTTTAATCTTCAGGGTTATTAAATATGTATAAAAGTTTTTAAAAATAAAAAATAAACATATTAATATACCAAATAAACCAAAAATAACCAACCTTGACCCCGCAATAATACGGGGTCTTTTTTTGGGGCGATTATATAAAAAAAGGAGATTTTTAATCTCCTTTGGCAAGAAATATATAAAAATTCACACTATCAAGCAACTAAGTTCAAAGTTTCCTCTTTTTCTTCTTGTTTCTTGACCTTTAATAATTCACCTTTGTAGAAAGGATTTGAACCTCTTTTGTCTGAGCCCAAGTCGGCTGTTTCTGTCAATCTGCCAAATGTAGGTAATTCGGATGTTTTTTGTTTTTCAGTGATTTCAGTTGTTGCAGGAATGTTAATTTTTCCTTCAACATTTCTGAAAATTGATTTTGATGCTTCACTGCTTAGGTATTTCAAGCTGTTTAAAGCATTCTGGCTGAGATTAACATCCATACCCGAACCGATCATTGAGATTTGACGAGCGGTTGAAGCATCTACTTTTCCGCTGTATAAATCTGTTCCTAGTGTAGGTCTGTTGAATTTAGTTAAATCTACATTAGAAAGAGCAGAACTTTGAGAGCTTGCTTTTTGGAAGATTTTTTGAGTAACTTCTCTTAAAGTTGCTGCATCAATGCCGTTTCCGATATTCTGATTTAAAGAGACGCCTAAACTCATTTTCTTGCACCTTTATCCCTGATTTCGTAACTCCTGTAGTCTGTAATTTATTAATCGGTATTTTTATCAATAACTTTAGGATTTGAAACCGTATTATTAAGATTTATTACGAGAAAGCAAACAGGAAATAGGGAACAGGGAACGGAAAAGAAGACAAGATGCGTAGATGCGTAGAAAACAAAGCTTTTCCTCTCACTTCTTAATCACTTATTCACTTTTAAAATAAACTTATCGGCTTATCAACTTATAAACTAAAGAATTTTTCATTTTTAATTTATAAACTATGCCTCCACGCATCTACGTATCTTGTCTTCTTTATACTGTTCACCATTCACTATTCGCCCCCCCCCACTAGAATTTTTCGAAAAATATGTTATAATTAAAAAGGTCGGAGCCTGAAGAAGTGTTAGATTTTTTAGGGTCTTCCCCCCAACTGCAGAGGTTAGAAAGATGAATTCAGCCAAAGTGAAGTCTCTGGTGTCTGTTTTTGCATTAATGTTATTTGTAGGTCTTATTGCCATTGGTTGTAAGCAAGAAGTTAAGCAAGGATGGGTTAATACAAGTTCTATGCCCGGTCAAACTTTCAGGAAACATTCTAATAGTGCAAAACAGCCTAATTCAACAATTGTATATTTAGATTCTTCCAAAGAAAATGCAAATTCAAACTTTGGACCGCAAGATGTGAGTTTTGAGTTCAGAGACTTAAAATAACGGGTTAATTTTTAATGTTAAAAATGCCGAAAAACATTCGGTTAGGACTTTTTTACCCTTTTTTAGTTTTTTTATATTAAACTTTTTATTTTCTCAAGAACTTCTACATCGGAAAACAAAATCGGAGAATCGGATTTTATATCGTTTTTTGCTTTAAATTCTTTATTTTCAGAAATATTTGCAGGCAAAATTTGATTTTTTAATGACGGAACTGCCAAAAAAGTATTTGAGCTATTAATTTTTTCACCTTTATTAATATTTTTTGACGCAAAAATACCGCGGCTTAAATTTTGTAGAAATCCGAGTTCTGATTGAGTAGGCTTGTATCTTTCTCCGGTTATACCACAAGCATCGAAAGCCTCTTTTGCACTTTTAAGCCATTGCCCAATTTGTTCGGGTGTTGCGGAATAATTATTTATGCTTCCCGGATAGTCGTTAAGTCCTACATGTTTTTCAAAAATCACTGCTCCTTTTGCTATTGCAATTTTAATTGTGTCCATATCGAAGTATTCATGCGTAGAATAGCCTATTTTTACTTGAGGATAACGAAATTTTAACAAATCAATCTGGTTTAGCTGTAAATTTTCTCTTTGGGTAGGATATTGGGCAATACAATGCATTAAGGAAAGACTTTTACCGTTGTGCAAGAAAAATTCAACTGCTTTATCGATTTCTTCGAGTTTAACTCCTGCAGTAGAAGCAATTACCGGTAAGTTAGTCTTAAATATTTTTTCCATCAATTTCGAATCACAAAACGAACAGCTTGCAATTTTAATTATCTCAAAGCCGTGTTCAAGGATTAAATCAACGGAATCTTCGTCAAATGCTGTACAAATAGCAGTAAACCCTTGTTTTGTAATTTCATTTTTTAAGGTTAAAAGGTAATCGTTGCTTAATTTATTTTCAATAAGGCGATTTATGCACTTGATTTCACCGGGTTTTTTATAATCAGGATGGATAAATGTTTCCAGGTTTCGGTATTGCAGCTTGAAAGCAAAATCGAAATCATTTTTATATAATTCGGTCTGTTTCTTAATTTCCGAAATTATTCTAATCCCGCGTTCCAATTTCCCGTTATGGTTATTGGCTAATTCAAATATAAATAATGGTTTAGAGCTTTTTTTCATATCCTTATAATTTTCTTCTAAAAGAAAGTTTGTCGATGAGGAGACTCGAACTCCTACAGATTTCTCCACACGCCCCTCAAGCGTGCACGTCTACCATTCCGCCACATCGACAATTATATTGAGTTTTCAAGGTTTGTTGTGGCGGAATGGTAGTTATCGGACTACCTTCGTAAACTACGGTTTGCCGCCACATCGACAAGTTATATTGAGTTTTCAAAGTTGTAGGTTGGGGTAAAAGGCTTTAAGTATGAATTCTGCAAATAAAATTTGCATTTTTTACCCCAACAAAATTGTAATTACCTTCATCATGATGTTGGGTTGAAAAACATAAATCTATGCAAAATAGTTAAATAAAGGCTTTCAACCCAACCTACCGATTTCAGTTTGCTGTCACATCAGCAAAATTAAATATAACAAAAAAATACCATACCCAAACTCTAAACGCAAGTTAAAAAGTAAAAAGCAAATAGTGAAAAGTGAAATGTGAAATGTGAAATGTGTAAAGAAGATAAGATGCGTGGAGGCGTGGAATAAAATACTAAAATAATTTTCCATTTTCCCATCCATATTACAAAAATAATTATTCTTCCTCCCCACCTGCGGGACTGTGCCGAGTCAAAAGGTACTAAATGTACCTTTTGGCGAGAGGTTGATAAGAGGTGGGGGGTATCAATGTCGAACGCTCTTTGCAATTTATTATTGTTTTTTCATTTTTAATTTATAAAATAACTTCTTCAATTTTTGTCCAATCAAAATGCTTTGAGTTGGAAAATTCAATCAATTTACGTTTATCAAGGTTTTTTAGTTGTGTAAAAAAGTAGTCATAATCCTCATTCGCAAGCATTGAAACAAAAGGAATTTGGACTTCTGCTGCAAGTTTTTCCACTTTTTCGTCATAACAAATCGCAAGGGTTTTTATTCCGTATTTCAGAGCTACTAAATTAGCGTGAAATCTCATTGCAATCATATAATCCAGCTTGGAAATTCTATCAAGAATGTTTTTAAAAGTTTGATTGTATATTAACGTTGTTTTTATTGCCGGATTAATTGATTTTAAAATAGCTTCAAAACGTTTGCAAACATTAAAATCAATACTGTCTTGAAACGAATAAATTTCGATTTCTTTATCGGCAAAATTTTTGTTAATATGTTCGGCTAATTTAATAAGCAAATTTTCTTTTAGAGTTTTAAAATCTCTCAACTGTACACCAACTCTTCCTGATGGCATTGAGCCGACAAGAGAAATATCAAACAAAGGATCACAAACTAAATCAGGGTTCAATCCCCATCCACGAAGCAAAAATAGGCTTTTTTCATCTCTTACGGTAACAAGCGTGCATTTTTTAAGCGTATTTTTTGTCAAAAATGCTCCGAATTTATTATTAATAGGTCCGATTCCCTGGGCAAAGATAATCACTTTTTTTCTGAAAAACAAAGCTGTATTTATTACCCAAAGATAGTAAAATAAACTTTTTAAGCTTGTTACATCCTGCAAAAGGCTCCCTCCGCCTGAAATCAGCACATCACATTTCATTATTTTAAAAATTACCTGAAATGGGCAAAAGAATAATGTTGATTGAACTTTATACAAAGCTCTTGTTGTTTTTGGTGATTTAGAAAAAACCCTTATATCGGGAGTTATTTTTCTGAGTTTTTCGGTTAAAATCCCCAAAATTGCCTCATCGCCAAAATTCCCAAATCCATAATAACCTGATATTATAATTTTTTTTAAATTTAAACTAGATTTTTTCATATTCCCTGTAAACTTCTTCTTTTGTCGGAATGGATTTAATCGCACCGATATTTTGAGATTGAAGTCCTGATACTACCGAAGCTAATTTTGTAGCTTCAAACGGTGAAAATCCGGAGGAGACAGCATGCAAAAATCCGCCGTTAAAGGCATCGCCCGAACAAGTTGTATCTATTGTTTGAGTGTAGAAAAACTCACAAAAAACTATATCACCGGCATAGCCTGTGTAATAGCCGCCGTTTTGAGAAGATTTAATTACAACCGTATTAACTCCCAAATCCCAAAAGTACTTAATAACTTTTTCAATTGAAGTTATTTCAAAAAGCTTAGCTACATCATTTTTTTCGCTTAAAAATAATATATCTATTTCGTGAATAACGTCATCAAAAGATTCTTTTGCTTCTTCAATAGTGGTTAAAAGCGGGCTGTAATTAGGATCATAAGCTGTGGTTAAACCTTTTGCTTTTGCAATTGCAAAAGCCTTGCCTACGGCTTCTTTTGCAGAAAGCGAAAGACTTTGTGATACACCTGAGGTATAAAATATCTTTGCATTTTCGATATATCTTTCCGAAATGTCTTCTATAGAAAGTTTAGATGCAGCAGTCTTTTTACGGTAATATGAAAACTCTTTCGAACCGTTTTTGGGTCTTGCAAGTAAATAAAGTCCGTTAAAATCGCCCGTTAATTTAACTTGCGAGATATCCAATCCTTCTGCCTGCCAACTGTCCATTAAAAATTCTTTAAAGTAATCACAGCCTACACGGGTTATATATCCTACTCTTGAGCCTAAACGTCTTGCAGCAACAGCTGCTGCAAGTGTATCTCCGCCGTAATACTTGTCTAAAGACTGAGCCAAACTGAGACTTAAATCGCTTGACAGTTCGATTAATCCTTCCCCAATAGTTATTATGTCTAATTTTTCGTCCATAAAAATTATAAATCCTTCAGTATTTTAATAACTTTTTTTGCTTTTTGGGTGATTTCAGCATAGCTTGAATTTTCATAAAAACTTCTCCCGACTCCGACGGCTGCCGCACCTGCTTTTATATAAGCAGGAACTTCATCAAGTGATATATTTCCGGATGGCATAATGTTAAGAAAAGACATTGGTCTAAGTAAATCCTCAATATACAAAAGCCCTCCGAGTGCCTTTGCGGGGAATATTTTAATTAAAGGAACACGTGTTTTCCATGCATTGTAAGCTTCATTTGCCGTAGATGCACATGCTATCAAGGGAATTTCTTTATCTTTGGAGATTTTCACCATATTCATTTGAAATATAGGTGAAGAAATTATCTCAGCACCTGCATCAAGAGCCTTAAGTGCCTGTTGACCGGTTATAATCCCACCTGCTGATACTACTGCACTTCTTGATACTTCATGGATTGCTTGATAGAGTGAATTATTTTCTATATTTATTTCCAGAATTTTAATTCCGCCTTCTATCAGTGCATTCGCTGTATCTATTGCACTCTGTGCGTCACTGCTTCTGATTATAGGATAAATTTTCTCCTCTGATATTTTTTTAATTAAGTTTTCTTGCATATTTCCTTTTTCCTAAAATTTATTATATCATGACCTTATGAAAATTGTTAAAAATGTGAAACCGCTTATAATTATTTTTTCAATTTTGATATTTATGCTCGTTGCATATATTATTTCTACTACTTTTTTTGAACCTAAAGCATATAATTTTATGGTAGGAAATTTTGCCGCAAATAAGCATGGTTCTAATGAGATAGTAATTATTACAATCGATGATAAGTCCTTGGCAAAGATAAGATGGCCTTGGAAAAGAGAATTATACGGTAAAATTTTTGAATATCTGAATAAATATTCTCAGGCAAAAGTTGTAGGATTTGATGCAATTATTGCCACACCTGATATTGAAAACCCTCAATCAGATTTAAAATTTTATTCTTCAATAAAGAATATGGATAATCTGGTTGTTGGTTTTGTACCACTTGGTTCACCTTATGAAGATGGGATAAGCGGCACAAGTTATGACAAGGCGTTTAAAAAGAAATTTGCAATATCTGTGAACGATGAGCGGATTAAAAAATCATCGTCTTATTATGAAAGTTTGTCAAAATTTCCGTCGGATTATTTTAATTCTGTTCAAAAAGTAGGTTCTGTAATAACCACTCCTGACTTTGACGGCTACATACGTTCTATTGACCAATTTATAGACTATAAAGGGACGTTATATCCATCGCTTTCCTTGAGGATTTATGATTATTTGCATCCGGACAATACATTCATTGTTAAGGACGGAAGTATTACGGCTTCGGAATCCAAATTAAAAATCCCTATCTATGACAGATATAACGGGGTTTTTAATAATATACATTATTACCGCCAATTGCCGGATTCCGAGTACTCGCACAAAACTTATTCCGCAATTGATATTCTTGATTCTCTGGAAAGCCTTAAAAAAAGTGAAAAACCTAAGATTTCACCGCAAGAATTTCAGGATAAAATTGTATTTGTAGGTGCAAATGCTAAGGCAATTGCAGTCGGACTTGAGGATGTTAAAAGGACACCGATTTCGGACAATTATCCCGGAGTTGATATTCAGGCAACGAATTTAGACAATATTATACACAATGAATTTCTTGTACAAACGACCTTTTGGCAAGATATTTTAAGTATATTACTTCTTTTAGGTTTAACTTTTTTTATAATAAGATATTTTTCGCTTGCTGTTTCACTCGGGCTTATTGCCTTGATAATGATTATTTATATTGTACTTT
>JAQVKX010000256.1 GCA_028694425.1 Candidatus Gastranaerophilales bacterium | reverse complement strand
AAAGAATGCAAAAACGGTAATTTTTGTCAATCTCCCATTTCAGCCTCAATGCTAGATATATCCTAACAATTCAGCCAAGTTCCCCGTTTCTCATTGTCCTATTATACTTACAGTTCGAACCTAGTTATTTGCCCTCGCTGTCGCAATAACGAGTTTAACCGACAAGTCGGTATCTGATTCGTAAGGCTCGCATCCCTCGCCCGCCTACGACTCAAGAGAATCCTTTCTTATATAATTTTAAGCGGTGGGTTAGAGAACCCACCCTACCAACTGAAACAAGTTCAGGGCAGGCTGCAGGTTCAGGGTGACGATTTGTAAGGAGTAGTGTCGACAGCTCCTAGGTGCAGTTAAGTGTTGGGTTAGTAAACCCAACCTACCAACTGCCTTCATTTTTTATGCCTGCTGCCTGATTGGCTGAATTGAATTTATTTCATTGGCAATTTTGCGTCTTGCAACCCTTAATTCGTAATCTTCTTGAAAGCGCAAAAAGAAACCTTGACTTAATCCGAAATATTTTGTTAATCTTAAGTCAGTATCGGCTGTAATTCTTCTTGTATTGTTAATAATTTCGCTAATGCGATTAGGCGGAACAAAAATAGCTCTTGCCAAAGAATTTTGAGAAATATTAAAAGCTTCAATAAATTCTTCTTTCAACATTTCGCCGACAGTTGTTAATTCTATAAGTTCTTTCATAATATTGTCTCCTATAATAATATTATGCGTTACGTAACAGGAAATGTCAACCCCTTTGTTAAGATTTTTTGTAATAAATTAATGATAATCAACAATTTCAACATCAAAAGCTTGGTTGTCAAGCCAACGAAAGCAAATGCGAAACTGGTCATTAATTCTGATTGAATGTTGACCTTGCCTATCTCCTTTTAATGCTTCAAGACGATTATTTGGCGGAACTTTCAAATCATCTAAAACATCTGCTATATGTAACATTCTCAATTTGTGCAATGCACGCTTTTGAATATCAGTAGGTAATTTTTTAGAAAATTCTTCTTTCCAAATTTTTTCAGTTTCCTTGGATTTGAAAGATTTTATCATTCTTTTTATACTCCTAAATTTTTAAAGACTTCATGCCTGCCAAATCAATTTTAACACGCCTAAGAACTTCATACAAAAGTATATTTTTAAGCGGTGGGTTAGTAAACCCACCCTACGGATTTTTTCAACGTAATTTTTGCGGTGGGTTAGGGAACCCACCCTACTGTATATTTCATATGGAAAGCCCCTTTTTGACAATCTTACTTTTTAGGATATAAATCACAACACAGGTTGCAAGGTTTAAAAACTTTTTCTTCTTTTAGTTTTTTTCTGAAAGATTTAAATTTTTGACAATTATATATTTCTTTGAGTTTATGTTCTTTCGCTGAACCCATATTAATAGCTAAACAAGGATAAACAATACCTTCAGGGTTAATAAATATATCCATAAAAGGGAAGGTGCAAGGTTCATATAAAGTTTTTAAATCAGCGTTCCCGTTCGTAAATACTTTCTTTATACTTTGCAGATTGTCTTTTCCGTTAAATTTAGGTGCCCAGGAAAGAACCGTTTTTGACTTTTTAGCAATACTCATTAGTTCTTTATAAACTTCGGAAAAATGTTCCATGTCAAAATAAGATTCCACGGGGTATTCTTTTGAATAACATTCGGCACTTATATCATTTTCAAGAACAGGGCATTGCCTTAGGTTGCTGGCTCTTTTAAATGCTAACGTTAAATAATCCAGCTCCATTTCATCACACAAACGGTATATTTTCGGCAATTCATCCAAGTTATTTTCTAAAATAACGGATTTAACTTCTAAAAGAGGTTTTTTGTTTTTACCGCGTTTTGTCTTAATTAATTCCAAACCGGAAATAATTTCTTCAAATATACCCGCCTGTTCCCTAAGTTCATCATGCCTGTCGCCGTATCCATCTAAAGAAACAGAATACAATAAAAATTTGTTGGACATCAAATCATTTATTTTATCTTCGTTTAATAATGTTCCGTTTGAGTAAATATTAACTTTCCCGAAAACTCTCTTTGATGCTGCCTGCATAATTTCAAAAAAATCATTACGCAGGAATATCTCACCACCCAGAAGAGAAATAAAGCCATATCTTGGAATTTGCCGAATTATATCAAACCATTCTTGTGTATTAAGTTCATTTTTACTGACTTTCTGCTCAAGATAACAAAAAGGACACTGCAAATTGCATCTGTATGTAAGCTCCAAAATATACCTCATGGGAGGCAGAATTTTACCGGATTTATTAATATATGAAATCATTGCATATATTGTTCGGATTTGATATAATTCCAAATAAAGTTTATTAATATACTTCCTGTAATCAAACATAATTAATTATATAATATGTCAACAGGTTTTTATTAAAGATTTAGTATCATGAAAATAGGGGTGTAAAAAAGAACCCTCCTACGATACAAGTGTATTGAGGAGGGTTTAACATTGACGAAATCATCATCAACGCTAAATAAATTACTAAAACATATTCT
>JAQVKX010000073.1 GCA_028694425.1 Candidatus Gastranaerophilales bacterium | reverse complement strand
TGAGGGGTATAAATCATACGTTGATTGCAGCTAAGTATAAGAAATTTTTTTTGGATTGCTTCGTCGGGGTGCAACGTTTTAAGCAAATTACAATACCGAAAATTCCCCCTCCTCGCAATGACATGAACGACTTTAGTAGGGTGGGATTACTATCCCATCGGCTAAAACATTTACCCCCTCGCAAGGGCATGAAAATGCCAAATTTTGCAAACTTCTCACCTCTTACCTTTCACCTCTCACCTTTAAAAACACCCCTCACCTGCTTTTCTAATATTCGCAGACCTCTGCTCATATTGAAAAGCATCCTCTCCCGCAGGGGGAGAGGTGTTTATGCGTTCACTCTTGCAGAAACGCTTATTGCACTTGCGATTGTGGGCGTGGTTGCCATGATTGTAGTTCCTCCGCTTGTAAAAAACGTTAACGAAATGTCCTGGGCTAAAGCTAAAGACAATTTTGATGTTAAAATAGACCAAGCAACACGCCAAATGAACGTTAACGGCGACCTGCCCAGCGGAACGGGGATTACAACCGAGGCTTTTGCAAATAATCTTGAAAAATACATAAAAGTCGCAAAACGTTGTACTTCAACCAATTTAACCGATTGTTTTGTCTCAACGTTTAAAAGCTCGGGCGGAACAGAGGTTACGACAAGTGGTTTGACAACGGGAGCGAGTTTGGGGCATTCAACCTGGACACAAGCGACCGTTGGGCTTAGTTTTACAGACGGTACAAATGCCATAATCTCCTATGACCCGAGTTGTGCGTATTTGGATTGGTCAAATAGCCAAGGTGCAATAAATAGTGGTAACGTAAGCACGAGTAAAAACTTTATACCCGGCAACACAACGGCTTGTGTAGCGATAGTTTACGATATAAACGGCAACCAAAAACCGAATGAGGTCGGAAAAGACATCGGCGAACTCAATGCGGTACTGGGTGATGATGATTGTGTGCAGGTTGGAAGCTTGTGTGTTTCAAAGGCGAATGTAACCTACAGTGCAATCGATACAACAACAGATAAGACTTGGGATAGTAGTACTTGTGGTACAGGAACATATGAAAATTGGTATTGTGCGGACAACCGTTGGGCAGGTGCAAAGAAAGCTTGTGATGATATGGGTTGGCATTTGCCGACTTATTCTGAAATAATAGCATTATCTAATGCGGCAAGAAAAAATTCCGGTATATATTCTATATTAAAAATATTTTACCCTAATAATTATTTATGGGTTTCATCAGAGCGTCCAAATTATAAACGTGTCGGTTGGATAGAGTTTTTCCCTACAGGTGGTAGTGGTAGTGGGTGGTATGGTAAAGCTAGTAACTATACTGTGCGTTGTATCAAGTAAGTTAATTTGTAAGGTGGGCATACTTGCCCACCAAGTGATACAGCGAACGGCCTTATATCGGTGGGCAAATGCGAACGAAAACCGCCACAACATTACACTATAAGAACATACAATCTACATGGCTATACTCTACTCAAAATAAAAACAGGATATTTATTTTATGCTGTTGGGTTAGCAAACCCAACCTACTAAACGCTTTAAGACAATTTGCCAAAAATTAAAAAATCTACTTTTTATTTTGAGTAGAGTATAGCACGCTTTCTGTTCGCTGTGTCAGGTAAGTTAATTATTTAAAGAGACCACTGCACAACTCTAGGAAATTTGTTTTTTCTTATTTGTGAATTAGTCTTTTAAATATTTAATAAATTATACAGCAAACGACCCTACATTGCTAATCAACATAAAACTATCCAAACAAATAATAAGTCACTCCTAGAATTAAAATAAAATCAATTAAAATATTGCGGGAAAGGCACAACCTTAACATAAACCAATCAGAACCTTCTTCTTGCAGTTGCTTCCAGTTTTCAATAACTCCCATCCAAAGTTTTTTCTGCTTTTCTTCCGTTTTCATAAGTTTAATGAGTGCATAAGCTTTTGGAATTGTAATAAAAGTAATTGCATAAGCAAGAGGGAATATTTTGAGTATAATTCCCAAAGCTAAAATCAAATATGCAGCAATATATATTAACGCCTGAACAACAATAGCATTGTCCCGGGTTTTAAAGAAAGTTGCCAAAGAAGTTTTTCCGACTTTTTCATCGGATTTAAAATCCATTATGGCATGAGTATGTGCGATATTGGCAATTAACAAACCGAGGCTTAAAGAAGCAAATAATATCGGTTTATCTAATGTTGCACCGGCAGTTATATAAGCTCCTGCCATAAGCAGCGGACCGAAGATTATACCTATGGCAATTTCGCCCAATCCTCTGTAACTAAGCCTTATAGGAGGTGCTGAATAGAAAAATCCCATTAAACCTGTTAAAAATGCTATTATAATCAAAGAAATTCCTACTTTATAAGAAATAAATAACCCGATTAAACAAGCAACCGCATCCATTGCTATAGCTACGTTAAACAGCTTTTTAGGAGTGGTTAAATTTTGTTCCAGATAAAAACATTTATGTGTTGCCGTTTGAATTCCGGCATCAACAAGTTTTTTGTACTCTGCAACCGCTCCTTTTTTCCAGTCAAAATAATCGTCAAGCATATTAACGCTCATATGAACCAATGCCACACCTATAAGTCCTAAAAAACTTAAGAAATAATTTATATGACACTGTTTTGCCGCAAAAATAACCGCAAATATGTAAGGAATTACTGATTGCGGTATAGTGTAACCTCTTGCTATCCTAAACCATATTTTCAGCCTGTTTATTTTTTTAACAAATTTGTTGGGAGGTGTAAGATTATCATCACAATACTTTGCTAATATTTTCCGTCTCATTCTATCCTTTTCCATTTCCTCAGAAGTATTAATTTGCCCTGTTAAGTGGTAGTTCATAAATACTTTTATTAAATTAGCCATATGTACGTCATAATTGTTTGCACCTTCTTCCAAGCTCCTGTTAAATAAGGATATTTTTAAAACATTTGGAGAGACTTGTTCATATTTAAATTTATTTAAAGGTAATTTCTCGTTATGTTCCACATATAAAATATCACATTGCGTATTCGGAAAAGTGTTTTGAACATCTTCCTGTGCTTTTATTAAATCATATTTAGACGGTAAATCTTTTTGGCTCGGCAAAGATATATATACAAGCAAAACTTTTTGGGATTCTTCTATTTGTTTGAGTAAACGTGCAATTCTTCTGTCATATTTTGCTTTAATCTCATCATAAGACTTATCCAGCTCAACTCCGGCAGGGAAATCGTGATTAAAAACCAACCCGTTTGATTTGTTTTCATAGGCATCGCAAAAAATAGATTTTACCGGATGGCGATAAGTCAAATCTTCTTTGTTTATAAAATCTTTGAACTTGGATTTAACAATTTCAATTCTTCCGTTAAAATTTGAACCATATAACCAATCAAACGGATAAGAAAAATTTTGTAATTTATAAAGCCTAAGATTTTCGGTACAAGAACAAGCCTGCCCTATACTGAATATTAAATCATAAGTTTTTACTTCATTTTGGCTCATTGTTTTCTAAAAGTGAATAAGTGATTAGGTGATTAAGTGATTAAGAAGGTGGATGGGTGAATGGGTGAAAAGGTGAAAAGTTTTATTTTCTACGCATCCACGCATCTACGCATCTTGTCTTCTTTTTCGCTTCATGCTTCACTTTTTGCCTTTTGCTTTTTGCTTAAAAAATGGGCAGGGGTGGACGTTTTGAGCGTAAACACGCTTCAGCGTGTTTGCTCGAAACAATATATTTTAAGGTTCGAATCCACCCTCGCGGATTTAATAAGGTTATAAAAAGTTTGGGCAGGGGTGGATTCGAACCACCGTAGTCTCGCGACGGCAGATTTACAGTCTGCTCCCTTTAGCCACTCGGGCACCTACCCTTGTTAGGTTTTAAGCTTGTTTGATTTTACCATTTGTGTAATATTTGTGTAGTCAATTTCTTCTATTTACTATTTACTATTATTCAATTATCAGTTTGAAATCCACATTTACTTTAAAAATGCCCTTGACGAGATTTGAACTCGTGACCTCTCCCTTACCAAGGGAGTGCTCTACCCCTGAGCCACAAGGGCTAACACTGTGAAAGGTGAAAAGGTGAATGGGTGAACAGGTGAAAGGGTGAACGGTTTCGTTTACTATTTACCATTTGCTATTTCCTATTTCCTTTTCCCTTTTTTTATTCAAATATCAGGGCTTACTTTTTCTTACAAAAAAGTAAGCCGGTGATAGGAATCGAACCTACAACCTACGGTTTACAAAACCGTTGCTCTACCGTTGAGCTACACCGGCAAGTGAATATACTTATTATATTTATTAAAGATAACATGTCAAGTTTTGCTTTTTCCTTGCTTTTCTTTTCTATCAAGTATTTAACTCTTCATTCCATTTATCATTCTTAGGGCAAACTTTGATTTTTGGATTATCTTTAACATATTTTTTATTACCCAATTCATCCGGCAAGAACTGTTGATACTGTTGGGGAGAAGAATGAGAATAGACATATCCTTCGCCAAAACCGTATTTCGAAGCATCTTTATAATGAGAATCCCTTAAATGCATAGGAGGAGGATAATCAGCTCCTCTTTCAATGTCCGATAATGCTCCGTCAATCGCACAAATTGCCGTATTTGATTTCGGTGCTTTTGCAACGTAAATGACAGCTTGAGCAAGCGGAATCCTGCCTTCCGGCAATCCCAAAAGCTCAACTGCTTTGTAGGCATTAATCGCAATGTTGAGTGCATCTGTATCGGCATTCCCCACATCCTCAGATGCGGTTACAATTAACCTTCTTGCGATAAATCTAGGGTCTTCGCCTGCAGCAATCATCTTTGCCAAATAATAAATCGCAGCATCAGCATCAGAGCCCCTCAAACTTTTTTGAAAAGCTGAAGCACAATCATAATGCTCTTGTTGAGAATATCTTGTGTTGCGTTTTTGGGAAATATTTTCTAAAATTTCTATATTCAAATTTCTTTGATTTCCGGATAAATTACTTGCAAAATAAGAGTTTTCAACCAAGTTTAGGGCTGTTCTGGCATCTCCTCTTGCATGATTTATAATAAATTTAATAACTTCTTCATCAAACGTAATTTTTTGATAATTTTCCTGTAAGTAGTCAAACCCTTTTAAAACAATATTTTTAACACTATCATCGTTGAGAGAATTTAGTCTTATTACCTGAACTCTTGACAAAAGTGCCGGAATAACCTGAAATGAAGGGTTTTCGGTAGTAGAACCGATTAGAAAGATTGTTCCGTTTTCCAGATGCGGCAAAAGGGCATCCTGCTGGGTTTTTGAATACCTGTGGATTTCATCGATAAATAAAATGGTTTTTGTTCCGCTTCTAAGTGCCGTTTTTGCACTTTCAACACTTTCTTTAATATCTTTTACGCCTGAAGTTACGGCTGACATTTCAATGAATTGACTGTTTGTTTGGGTGGCAATTAACCTTGCAAGTGTAGTTTTGCCGCAACCCGGTGTTCCCCAAAGTATCAGCGAAAAGAGTCTGTTTGTTTTAAGCAAATTCATCAAAGGGCTGTTTTGACTTAAAACATTGCTTTGCCCCAAAAAATCTTTCAGATTTTTCGGACGTAACAACTCTGCCAGCGGAATTTGCTTGTTTTGATTTTCTAATGCCGTAAATAAATTATCCATAACAGAATTTTAACATGCAACTATTACTTACGCAATTTTACGGACTTTAAATTTTTTTAAAATACTTCATAATAAAAAAGTGAACGGAAAAGAAGACAAGATGCGTGGAGGCGTAGATGCGTAGTTTTTAAACGAAACTGTTCACCCATTCACCCTTTCACCTTATAACCTAAAAAAGGAGAGCAAAATGCCATTTACACTAGACGAAACTTCATTATTAATTAAAGGAAGAAAAGGAGATACCGCTTCTTTTACTTTTGATTTTAATCAGGACATGTCAGATTACACTGTTCATTTTTATGTTAAGAAAAATTTGAATTCCGAAGAAGCAATTATTGACAAAACATATGATAATATTTCGGGGACTTCTGTTACCGTTAACTTAACAACGACTGATACGGAAAAATTGGCGGCAATAGCAAATTCTTACAATATTTATTATTGGGGATTAAAAATCAACAACGGAACAGAATTTGCCCAGACAGTAATACCTCAGGAATTTAATAATCCGCCAATGATGTACATCTATCCGGAAATAGGAGGTGCTTAGTATGGCTGATGAAATAACTGTAACGAATAATGAAAACCCTACAATTAATCTTGAAATTACGACATATACAAACGAAGTCGATGTAAATTTAGTTCAATCAAAGGGGGATAAAGGAGATACCGGTAATACAGGTCCTGTTTATGATTGGATTGGAACACTTGCCGAATATACAGCGGGAAGAACTGCAGGAACAATTACGGATACAATGGTTTGTTACATAACGGATGATGCAAGCGTAGGAGTTGCATGGGGAGAAATGGCCGGAACTTTGTCTAATCAAACTGACTTACAGTCTGCACTTGATTTAAAAGTAGATAAGATAACAGGTAAAAATCTTTCTGCTAATGACTTGACCGATACTTTAAAGTCAAATTATGATACTGCCTATACAAACAATCATACACATAGCAATAAAACAGCACTTGATAATGTTAGCGGAACAAATACGGGCGATCAAGATTTAAGCGGATATGCGACAACGATTTCTTTAAGTTCACATGCATCTAATACGTCTAATCCTCATAGTGTAACGGCTACACAGGTTGGTGCTCCGACAATTTCGAACGGAACAACCGCCCCGACATCAACTCCTGCAAAAGTCGGTGATATTTACATTGATACAACTAATACGAAGTTCTATGTCGCCAAAGGCTCAAGCTCAAATTCAGATTGGGTTAAGCAAAACGGCAGTTATACTTTACAAACGCAATCTACTTCAAGTGGTCCTGCCGATGCCACTACTTATTTTATTGGTAGTGCGGCTATGTCACTTACTTCAACAGCAAGTGTAAGACGTATATATATACCAAGAAGCGGTACAATAACATACTGCAAAGGGGCATTTCTTAACGGTTCTGTGGGAACATCTGAAAATTCAAGCTTGTATATAAGAGTAAATGCAACAACAGATTATTTGGTATCAAGCACAATTGACAATTCATCTTATTATGCTCCATTTGAGAATTCAGGTTTAAACATTCCTGTCAGTGCAGGTGATTATATTGAAATAAAATGGATAACGCCTACTTGGGCTACAAATCCGACAGGGGTGAGTTCATCGAGTGTAATTTGTGTAGATTTATAAGGAGAAAACAATGTTAGCAATAAAATTTTATTCATCAATGCCTGAAAATAACATAAATGTCCTTGCTCGAATAAGCGGTGCAATCCCCGCCGAAGTTATTTGTAATACAAATACGGTACCTGATGAAACCTATACTTTAATGACATATGAAGAATATGTATCATATTTAGTTTCAATTTCAGAAGAATTACAAGCTTGGAAGGTTATTCAAGACAATATTGAAGAACAAATAGGAGAATAGGAAGATGAGTATAAGAAAAGCTTTTAACATAATTGCAAAATCAGTTTTAAGCGGTGCTGAATTAAATTCCGCATTAACGGATTATGCAACAAAGGATGATTTAACTACAGGACTTGCAACAAAAGAACCATTGAAGGGTTCAGATGATAACTATGTTACAGATGCACAGTTAACTATTTTAAGCAATACATCAGGAACAAACACAGGCGATGAAACAGCTTCAACAATACAAACAAAGTTGGGTGTTTCTTCATCAAATATAACAGCTTTGGCAAGTTTATCGGGAACAAACACCGGAGACCAAGATTTAAGCGGGCTGGCAAATGTTTCTTTGAGTAATATAAATTCAACCGCACAATCAACATTGAAAACTATTTGTGGTGCTATACCCACATCATCATCAGGTATAGGTCAGGTTTATACCGTTGTCGGCGAGAATGGTGCAGCTGTTAGTACGCCTTCCGGCGGTACTTGGGTTATATTAAATACAATTCAAGTATATAACTCTGATGCTAAGGCATATTATTTTACTGCCGATATCACGTCTTCAGCTATTGTCTCGGGCGGAACGCAAATAATAGCAGCAAGAAGCGGATACTCGGGAGCTGCAAGATTATGGAGGGTTGCATAATGAATAAGTTCAGATATGACGGAAGTTTTGTGATAACTTTAAACGGACTGCCTTACCATGTGGTTCAAGAGGATGCTTTATATTCAAGTACGTTAGAAGATTTTCAAACAAATCCGACAAATTATGAGGCTGAAGAAATTGAAACAATGAAATACCATGAGGGGAATTGGGTTGATATTTCTGATACAGAAGAATACCTGGCGACAATTACAGCAAAGGAAAATGCTTTAGCAATAATAACGATACAAAATCAAATCGACGAACTTGATAAAAAGCGTATTCGTGCTATTGTAGAGCCTTCAATTAAAGATGAAGCAACAGGTCAAACTTGGCTTGAATATTATACAGCACAAATTATGGCACTCAGAACAGAAATTTCCGCTTGACTTTTTGTGTGTTTTTACTTACACATATTAATATGAAGAATAAAAAGGATTTACTGCAAAAATTACGGTTGGAATGTGAGCAATGTAAAAATTGTGAACTTTGTTTTACACGAAATAATGTTGTTTTCGCCGATGGCAATCCACAGAGTGCCTCCATAATTTTAATCGGAGAAGCTCCGGGAGAAAATGAAGACTTGCAAGGAATTCCTTTTATCGGCAGAGCCGGAAAACTTTTGAATGAGTTTTTATCTCAAGCGGAAATTTCCAGAGAAGATGATTTGTACATAATTAATACCGTAAAATGCCGTCCGCCTAAAAACAGGGTGCCTTTGGATAAAGAAAAAGACTCTTGCAGAGATTTTTTACTTTCGCAAGTAGAAATCATTAACCCAAAAGTAATTTTGCTCTGCGGTGCAACAGCATTAAAATCTTTTATTAAAACTAAAATACCTATCTCAAAAATCAGAGGAGATATTTTTGAAATTGAGATTAAGGATAAAAAATATTCCGCAATCCCGATTTTTCATCCGTCATATTTGCTCAGAAATCATTCTGTTGAACCAAATTCACCGAGAGACTTAATGTTAAAAGACTTAAAAAAGGCAAAAGAAATGATTAATTAGTTCTTTTAAATTTTTCGAACACTTCTCTTTGATTTGGCGGTTCAAAGCTTTGTTGTGGCAGTGCATTTTGTTTTGATAAATCTCTTTTTAAAATAGTGTTTAAGAATTTTGGTACCGCAAAACCTAATAATGCCATATTTGCAAATAAAGTTAACCAATATAAGCCTGCACCTACATTTTTTGTTTTTGCCAATAACTCAGGTTTAATCCCGGTATTTTTTAAAGTTTCTATCTCAGGAAAACTTTTAGGATGCATTAATAATTTTTTAAAGAAGCCGGTGCCTTTCGGAAAATTCGTTTTATCCATAATATCAGTTCCCAAATATCTGTCGGATAATTGTCCAAAAACATTATTTAATACAGCATCGCCACAGAAAAATACCAGTACGTTTGCCCCCCATCTTATTGCCCTGTCACGTCTTTCATATTTATCTCTTGCAGAAATTATACCGGTAGGATAATCCGCAAGAAGCCATATTGCCGCAAAAATAAGTTTTGACGGGAATATTCCTTTTGTATAGTTAAAATTTTCAGGAATTTTTTTAACAATTGAACTTAAAATACCGGATTTATCTTTAAAACCTTTTGTAACGAGTTTAGGGAAAATAATCGCCGGAATAATTCCCAATAATGCAGAAATCAACAAATTTTTTTTCTTTTCTTTTTCGTGTTTTTCTGCGTTTAATTTAGATTGTTTTTCATCAACTATTCCATATGTTGCCGAAAATCCGCTGCGTTTAGTTCTGAGTTTAGTCATTTCCATAACTATCCAGGGTGTAGCACACCACATTAAAGAGGTAGCAAGAAAATCGGAAAATAAAATTCCTTCATGTGCATTCAATAACTTATTTTTAAGCTCTTCTTCCTTTTTCTTACCTTTAAATTTTTCAAGAATATTTTCAAAATCTTTAATTACACTGATTTTTTGCCCTTTTTTCTTTGCTTCAAGCTCTAAAGCTTTAGCTGTATCTCTTATACCTTTAACAAAATCCATGTCTCCCGTTAAATATTTCTTTGAAACCTCGATTATCCTTCTTTCACAGGTTGAAAAATCCTTAACAATGCCGTTTGTTTTTAGAAAATGTTTGTTAAAAAGCGGTAAAAGAACATAAGGAGCCAGAAAAGAAGAAACAAAATAAATTGCACTCATTGTTCCTCTTTCAATTCTTTCATCTTTATTATTAGACATAATCATCTGAGGGATGGCAAGACCGCCCACATCCAATAACCCCCTGTTTAGAAGGGTATTTTCTTGAATCTGACCGGTTAAGTTATAAAAACCCTGAGATTGAAAACTTATTTTGTCTTTTATTTTCATTGTACTTATTTAAAAAACAAACATAAAAAAAATTGCCTTTTTTTAAAGTGAATAAGTGATTAAGAAGTTGAATGGGTGAATGGGTGAACAGGTGAACGGTTTCGTTTAAAAACTACGCATCTACGCATCTTGTCTTCTTTTCTGTTTACCGTTCCCTGTTCCCTTACATTATTT
>JAQVKX010000072.1 GCA_028694425.1 Candidatus Gastranaerophilales bacterium | reverse complement strand
TAGAATATGTTTTAGTAATTTATTTAGCGTTGATGATGATTTCGTCAATGTTAAACCCTCCTCAATACACTTGTATCGTAGGAGGGTTCTTTTTTACACCCCTATTTTCATGATACTAAATCTTTACCTTGAGCAAAGTCTCATGATGTCTAGTGTCAAAACGGCGGAAAAGTGTGATTTTCCGCCGTTTCTCACTTTTGTAAGGTCGAACACTCACAAGTCTCAAAATTATAAATTTTGGACTTGTGCAGCGGTCTCCATTTATAAATCTCTTCGATAATACTTATTTTTCATTTCGATTTTATCGGCAAAATCCGTAAGGTGGGCATACTTGCCCACCGCAAAAGGTTTTGGTGCATTTGCACACAAAGAAAGTACACGCCCGCCTTTTGAATATAATTTATTGTTGATTTTTTTAACACCTGCATAAAATATTTTTACTTCGTCGGAAGCAGGTATCACAATTTTTTCACCGTCTTTCGGATCATTAGGATAGCCTTGGCAGGCTATTACAAGGCAAGCTGAATAATTGTTTTTATAATGAAGTGTAATTTTATCCAAATTTTTATTTAAAGCAGACTTTAATATAAATAAAAAATCTGTTTTCAGATGAGTTAAAATTGCCTGTGTTTCAGGGTCGCCTAAGCGAACATTATATTCAAGCACATACCAATCTTCTTTAGCCCAAATCAGCCCCGAATAAATAAAGCCGACAAAATCAGCCTTTTCTGATTTAAGAGCGTTTTGCAGCTGTTGCTTGTACTTACCCAACTTTTCTTCTTGTTCTTGTGTCAATGCGACAGGGCAAAACGCTCCCATTCCACCTGTGTTAGGTGCATCAACAGAGCTGTTTAATTTTTTAAAATCACGGGCAGGGGGGAAATATAAGAGGCTCTTGCCGTCCCAAAGCGAGATTAAAGAAAGCTCTTCGCCTTGCAAAAATTCTTCAATAAGAATAGTTTTTGATGCTTCGCCGAATTTTCCATTTAAACACTCTTTGATTGTTTCTTGTGCAATTTTCTCGTCATAAGCAATTACAACGCCTTTGCCTTTGCAAAGACCGTTAGCCTTAATTGCTACAGGAAATTTTATTATATTTTTGGATTGCTTCGCTTCGCTCGCAATGACATGATATTTTGCAGTCTTAATCCCATACTTTTTCATAAATTTTTTTCCGAAAAGCTTGGAACTTTCCAGTTGGGAAAAATACTTGTTTACTCCGATACAAGGAATTTTATATTTATTAAAAATATCAACAATACCTTCACATAAAGGTTCTTCCGGACCAATAACCGCAATATTAATTTTTAAATTTACACATTTTTTTGCCAAGGCTTCATAATTTTCATATGAAATAACTTCGCCGATATCTGCAAAACCGTCATTTGCATCTGCCAAATAAAGTTTATTTAAAAGTTTTGATTTGAAAATTGCATCGGCAATTGCATGTTCTCTGGCACCAGAGCCTAGAACTAAAACGTTCATTGCTGCATCAGAATATTTCCCCTCGCCCCTTGTGGGAGAGGGATGAAATTCAGCACGAGGAACGAGTGCTAGAATTTCAGGGTGAGGGGTATGTAAAAGGCTATAGTTTTTTTTACCCCTCACCATTTTTCTAACATTCGAGAATAAAATTCTCTTATGTTGAAAAATTTCCTCTCCCGCAAGGGGAGAGGATTGGAGTATGATTACTCTCTGCATTTGCCACAACCTCCACTGCAACTACTCTTTAGTAAATCCTTAAAATCAAAAACTTTATCACTAAGTATTGTTTCAATTACAATCGGATATAGTTTATGTTCAAGTGCATGAATTTCGGCTTCAAATTCATCAAAATGCATATCGTTAGTAATAATAACCGGATATTGTGCAATAATTTTACCTTCATCTACATTCTTTTCTGCCCAATGAATTGTTATACCGCTGACTTTAACTCCTGCTAAAAAAGCACGGCTTATTGCATCCTTTCCTTTAAACGCAGGCAAAAGCGATGGATGGAGGTTTATAAATTCGGACAAATTCAAAACATTTTCCGGCAAAATCCGCATATATCCTGCCAAGGCAACTAAATCAAACTTATGTTGCGAAAAATATTCAAAATTTTGTTCAAACGGCAAAAATTGTTTTTTAATCCCTAATTTTTCAGCCCTTTCTAAAATAAAAGCTTTTTCGACATCACTTAAACAAGTTATTTCAACATTTTTATCGTTAAAATACTTTATTATTGACTCAAAATTCGAACCGTTTCCTGACCCCATTATTGCTATTTTTTTCATTTTTACCTCTTGTTTTTTTATTGAATAATGTTATAATAAAAAAAGGGAGCGACATTGAATACAGCAATGTCGCATACAGTTCCCTAAATGAACATCAAGATCATTTTAATGAAAAGCTCTATTGAAGATAGAGCTTTTTTAATTATTTCTTTATTCATCTTCTCTCACCTCCTTTCCGCTTCGTATACAGTAGTGGAGTTGTTCGGAGGAGGTTTAAGGCGGGAACCCTATCCCTTAATTTAATTATCAATGTTCATTATTTTTAATTAATTTTGCCAAAAATAAACGGTGAAAACTCCTTGCAAATTTCAAAAATTTCTTGCAAGTTTTTTTCTTCCGCAATCAGGCAAAACCCTACACCTGCATTGAATACTTCATAAAACTCATCACCGCAAATTTGTTTAAGTTTTTGAAAAACTTTTTGGTGTGGAATTTTATCAAAATCAAGCTTAACACTCAAATCATCCGGTATGACACGAAGCAGGTTTGATAAAATTCCGCCCCCTGTAATATTAGCACAAGATTTTATCAATTTTTTTTGTACCAACTTTAAAATAGTATTGTAATATATATAACTCGGTGCAAGACAAGTCTGAAATTCTTCATCTGTAAGCAGATTTTCTTGATAAAGTTTCCTGATTAGCGAAAATCCGTTGGCATGAATTCCGGACGAGCAAAGTCCGACCACAACATCATTTGCTTTGATATTTTTTTTATCTAATTCCTCTCCTTCAGGCACAATTCCGACTGCAAAACCCGAGATATCAATATTATTTTGCGTTATAAGTTCGCTTATCTCGGAAGTTTCACCACCCAAAAGCTTACAACTGCATTTCTTCAATTCCTCGTCAATTGCCTGCACAATTTGAAAAACTGCATCACTATCAAGCTTGTTAACAGCCAAATAATCCACAAACCCTATAGCAGTTGCCCCTGAACAGATTAAGTCGTTTAAATTCGCTGCTACAACGTCAATTGCAATAGTTTTGTACAGTTTGTCTTCATAAAGTGGAATAATCTTCGACCCGATACCATCGCAGCAAGTTACAAACTTAAACCCGTTTGAGAGAAAAGTTTTGCCTGCAAATGTACTTATACCGAGTTCTTTACTTAATTTTTTATTAAGCTTTTGAGCTTGTGAAAGATTCACACCTGATTTTTCATAAAGTTTCATGATTTAATTTTAATATAAAAACGATTAAAAATTTTTTAAGTTATAATAATTAAAAGGGTAAGCCCAAACCTCCCTTGCCAACAACCTTATTTAATGACGGAATAGGGCAAGAAAGGAGGTAAAATGGATAGAGAGTCAATTAAAAAAGCCCTAGCAATGCTAGAGCTTTTGATAAAATTGATTTCGATTTCAATTTAAGGGCTGACGAGACTCTCAAGGTATCACTCACTTTGGGAGTCTTCCCTTAATATTTATATTATACTATTATAAGTTGTGTATGTCAAGTGAGGGTAAAAGACAAAGAATGGATTTAGTTAAAAAAACACGAGAATTTTTAAAAGAAAATAAAATTGATTATCTTCTGGTTAATTCAACAAACGAATTTTTGGTTGAATATGCCGATTTGGAAGAAAATTCAAGATATTTGCTGACAAATTTTTCCGGCTCGACAGGAGATGCCGTGATTTCTCAAAAAAATATCCTTCTTTTTGTTGACGGAAGATACCACGAACAAGCTGATTTGGAAGTTGACAAAAATCTTGTAAAGGTAGTTAAAATAAAAATTGGCGAAAGTTTTTCTGCTTGCCTTGCGAAAAAACTTTTACCGAATAAAACCTTCGGAATTGTTACCCAAAAAGTTTCACAAGGACGTTTGGAAATTTTAGAACCAGAATTAAAAAAAAAGAATATCGAAATTAAATTACTTGATTTTGATCCAATTTTAGGGGAACAGGAAACAGGAAAAAGGAAACAGAAAATTGTTCAAATTGAGCTAAAAATATCAGGTCTATCTGCGGATGAAAAAATAAAAAAAATTACTAAAAATCTAAAAAAAGACGAAGCAATTTTAGTTACAAATTTGGAAGAAATATCTTATTTGCTCAATTTAAGAGATTTTTCGAAAAATTACTCTTCTAAAATTCAAAGCGGTAAATATCTTATTATAAAAAACGGTGGAGAATTTTTAGAAAAAGTTACTGACATAAAAAATATTAAAAATGTTTATGTTGACAAAACCTCAATAAATGCCTACGATTACGCACAATTAGGCGAAAAAGCTGCAAATCTAAAAACGAATTACATAAAAGAAATGAAAGCGGTTAAAACAAAAGCCGAAATCGAACATTATAAAAACTGTTTTAAAAGAACCGACAAAGCTCTTTTGGCTACCAGAAGCTACATTGAAAAAAACGATATTATTTCAGAGTTTGATATAGCAAAAATTCTGGAAGAAAATTTTTATAAATTCGGTGCAAAATCACTTAGTTTTAAAACAATTGTAGCTAAAGACAAAAACTCTGCCCAAGCTCATTACTCAAAAAACTCTAAATCAGAAATCCTGCAAGACGGTTCGCTGATATTGATTGATTGTGGAGCTTATTATGAAGGCGGCTACGCTACCGACTGTACAAGAGTTTTTGTAAAAGGAAAACCTTCAACGCTACAAAAAAAAGTTTACACAATTGTTTTAAAAGGATTTTTGGCTGCATTCAGAAAAAAAATCACCTCAAAGACAACGGGCTTTGCCCTTGACAAAACCGCAAGAAAAATTTTGGACACAAACAAACCGGCAGGGTTTGAATTTTCACATTCTTTGGGGCATGGGATAGGCATAAGCGTTCACGAATCGCCACCAAGTCTGGTGTTTTCGCCTACGGCGAAAACACCCTTAAAACCGAATATGTGTTTTACAATTGAACCGGGGCTTTATAATCCAAAACATTTTGGTGTCAGACTTGAAAATTCATGTTACCTTGTAAAAGAAAGGGGGGATTTAGTTATCAAATCCTTTTCAAATATGTGTTTTGAGAAAAAATTAATTGATTTTGATATGCTCACTCCTACGGAAAAAAAGCAGCTTAAGAATTTTGTTTGCTTACTTTAGAAAGGATTTCTTCAGGTTTTAAAATTCCAATTTCAGTGATAATCCCAGTGATAAGATCATTTGGAGTTACATCAAAGCCCGGATTAATTATATTTACACCTTCTGCACAAATCCTTTTTCCGTTAATATTGGTAACTTCTTCATGAGAACGCTCTTCGATAGGAATTTGTTCTCCTGTTTTAATCCTCAAATCAATTGTCGAAATTGGTGCAGCTACATAGAATGGAATATTATGGTATTTTGCAGCAATTGCAACGGTGTAAGTACCTATTTTATTCGCTGTATCACCATTTGCGGCAATTCTATCCGCTCCGACAACAACTAAATCAATCATTCCTTTTTTCATAAAATATGAACACATCCCGTCAGTAATCAAAGTTACGGGGATTTTGTCCATTACAAGTTCAAACGTTGTAATCCTTGCTCCTTGTTGTCTTGGGCGTGTTTCATCGGCGAAAACCTGTATTGTATTATCTTTTGCATAAGCCGAACGAACTACTCCGAGTGCGGTTCCATACCCGACAGTCGCTAAAGCACCGGCATTGCAATGAGTTAAAATAGTTGCACCTTTGGGGACAATTTGAGCACCAAAATCTCCGATTTTTTTGTTTATTTCAATGTCTTCGTTCTCAAGTTTAATCCCGTTTTCAATAAGTTCTTGAACAATACCTTTTATGTCGGATTGTGTGTTTTTTACAAGCTCAATCTGCTTTTCAACTGCCCAACGAAGATTAACTGCCGTGGGTCTTGAACTTATCAAGTAATTTGATTTTTCAATCAGTTTTTCAATAAAATCTGGATTTGATAAGTTTTCCTTCTCAAGTTCTAATGCATAAAGTGCCACTCCATGGGCACCGGCAATCCCGATTGCCGGTGCCCCTCTGACAATCATCGTCTGAATTGCATCATACATTTGCTGACCTGTTTCTATGTCAACATATTTAAATTCATACGGTATAACCGTCTGATCAACCATACGGGAAACATTATCTATCCATTCAATTGTTCTTATATTTGATTTGAATTCTGTCATTTTTTACTCTTAAAATACACATTCTACCTACTCCTCGCCCCTTGCGGGAGAGGAAATTTTTCAATTTGAGAAAATTTTAATTTTCGAACATTAGAAAAATGGTGAGGGGTAACAAGTGTAAGCCGGTTGAGATACCCCTCACCCCGATTTTCTAGAACTCGCAGACTTCTGCTCGTTCTGAAAATCGCCCTCTCCCTCAAGGGGCGAAGGGAATTTGTAAAATCCTTACTTATTACAAATATTTGTTTATGTTGTTCCATAGAATTTATCTTCACTTGTGACTTGTTCATAAAAAATATTATACCACTTCACTCTTTTATTTCAAAATCCACGCTTTCGTTTTGTTCTTTTTTTATTCCTGAAAGAACTTCATATGCATAAGCTGTTGATAAGCCTGTAAACGCATTCATCAAAGCACTTAAAATGCCCATAAATATAACTAATATCACCAAAACAAAAAGCCCTGATGCTTTCAACAGCATAGTTAACCACCCTAAGTAATAATACATTTTAAAAATCAGACTTAAAATTGCGGCAAGCGGAATAAATACAATCGAAAAAGCAATAAATGAGACAAAGCCTATTACGGCACCGAGAATTGCACCCTCTTTTAAGTCGATAATCCCGATTAATTCATTTCGTTTCATGTAAATAATAATAATTGCAGAAATGCACAACATTAATATCAAAAAAGAAAACCCGCCAACAAAAGGGATTAAGGTCAATAGCCCTAAAATGCCTCCCAAGATTGCACTTAATATTGCCGTTTGTTTTAATATTACAGGATTCATGTTTTTACCTCGTTTTTTAGTTAAAAAGTCGAAAAGTCGAATAGTTGATTTAACAAATGGAAAATTGAAAATGGAAAATTATTTTAGTATTTTATTCCACGCCTCTAAGCATCTTACCTTCTTGCCCCTGTCCACTGTTTCCTTCTCTAATACATTAACGCTCCTAGTATGGCATATCGCAATTGCCATTGCATCCACCGTATCGTCTAAGCATGGTAACTGGTGACAATCCAAAGCTATTTTAACCATCTGCTCAACTTCCTTTTTATCCGATCTGCCATAACCCGTAAGTGTTTGCTTAACCTCCATCGGAGTGTATTCAAATGTCGGAACACCACATTTTTCAAGTGCCATCATTATAACACCCCGTGCTGCGGCAACAGACATGACGGTCTTTTGGTTTTTAAAGAAAAACAATTTCTCAACCGATGCAATATCAGGCTGATATTTCTCGATAATTATTGTAATATCTTCAAAAATCTCTAAAAGCCTTTGGGAATCCGAGCGTGTTTTAGAAGTTTTAATTGAGCCGGAATTAAGCAATAAAAGCTCATCATCATTAAATTCAATGATGCTGTAGCCGATTATTGCCATCCCCGGATCTATTCCCAATATCTTCATAAGATAATTATAACAACAATTATCTCTTTGCCAAGAACTTAACAAAAAGTAAAAAGTAAAATAACTTAAACAACTATTCACAAATCAGAAAAAATCTAGTAAAATTGTTTTATGAGCGTTGAAGAATTATATTCAAATATCCCGCCGACAAAATTAAGAAATCAAGATGAGGAATTTAAACCGGCTAAAACAACACCGTTTTGGTTATGGGTTGCCAACCGTTTTTTTTACGGCATGTTGGAAAATCGTTTTTTTGCACTTCGTTATAAAAACGAAGAGAACTTTTTTGCCAGAGATACTCAAGTTCCTTGTATTGCTTTTGCCACGCATACAAACTGGTGGGACGGGATTTTGGCATATAATATATGCCGAAGAATTTTTGATAAAGAAATTCGTTTAATGGTTGAGGAACTTAACCGTTTTCCGATTTTACGCAGAGGAGGAGCCTTTCCTGTTAATAAAAAATCCCCTCAGGCATCCATGAGGGCTTTGCAATATTCGGTGGATGTTATCGGTGATTTGAATAACATTTTATATATTTTCCCGCAAGGAATAATTAAACCGCCTAATTTTCGACCGATTGAATTTCAGACAGGGCTTGCTTATATTGCCCAAAAAGCTGTTAAAAAATACGGTAAAGTTAATTTAATTCCGCTGGGTGTTAATTACTGTTTTCTTCGAGCAGATAAACCCGAAATTCTTGTAGATGTAGGCGAAGTAATAACTTTGGATAATTCTAAAATCGACAGAAAAGAATATACGGAATTTCTTGCAAAAACTCTGGAAAAGCTTTCGGATAAACAAATAAGTGAAATAGCAGAAGGTAATCTGACAGGATATAAAACCCTTTTTCAACAAAAATTGAAATGGTACCGCAAAATCGAACAAAGATTGAAAACAATTGAAATTAAAGGCTCAGGGGTTTAAAAAAAGTGAATGGTGAATAGTGAATAGTGAATGGTAGGTGTGAACTTAATTTACATTCAGTTTTTTTTGATATAAAATCGACTGGTAAATATTATTGTAAAAAGGAAATAGGAAATAGAAGACAAGATGCGTAGATGCGTAGATGCGTGGAGGCGTAGTTTTTAAACGAAACTGTTCACAATTCACCTATTCACCTATTCACCCATTCAACTTCTTAATCACCTAATTACTTATTCACTAAAGAGGACAAAAAAATAATGCAAGTATCACTAAATTGGTTAAACGAATTTGTTGATTTGTCGGATGTTGACGAAAATCAAATAGCACATGAACTTACAATGAGCGGTTTGGAAGTAGAAACTGTAGAGCATATAAAACCGCAGTTTAAAAATATAGTTACGGCAAAAATATTAAAAATAGACAGCCATCCCAACGCGGATAAGCTTCATTTGGTAACAATCGACAACGGAAAAGAGCAAAAAACCGTCGTTTGCGGTGCCCAAAACATTGAAGAAGGTCAAATTATACCTTATGCATCAATCGGCTCCGAAGTATTTTCAAGAAAAACCGGAGAAATGTTTACTCTTACGCCTGCTGAAATCAGAGGAGTGGTGTCTCAAGGCATGCTTTGTTCCGCCGATGAACTCGGCTTGACCGATAGAAATTACCAATCCGAAGACGGAATACTGATTTTAAGCCGTTTTATTAAAAATCCTTCAATCGGACAGGCTTTAGAAGAGGTTTTGGGACTTGAAGAAGATACCATTTTTGACGTTGCACCTACCGCAAACCGAGGTGATGAAATGTCTGTCATCGGCATTGCAAGAGAGCTTTGTGCTATTTTTGATAAAGAATTAAAATTCTCACCGATAACAAATACAAACGATTTAAGCACTAAAAATTTTAAAGTTGAAATAATAGACCGGGATGTCTGCAAATACTATTCTTTAGGTGTTTTAAAAGATATAAAACTAAAATCTTCACCATCTTGGATGCAAAAAAGGTTAATAGCTTCGGGAATTCGTTCAATCAGCAACGTTGTGGACATAACAAACTACGTCCTTTTAGAATGCGGAATACCTTTACATGCCTTTGATTTAGACAAATTAAACGGTTATCTTTGTGTAAGACGTGCAAAAGAAGGTGAAAAAATAACTACACTTGACGGAGTTGAACGAACTTTAAGTCATGACAGCGTCTTAATAGCCACAAAAGAAGAAGGTGTTTGCCTTGCCGGTGTTTTTGGAGGGCAAAATTCTGAGATAGATGAAAATACAACTGCAATTGCTTTAGAAGCTGCTTATTTTGTACCTTCAAGTAATAGAAAAAGCTCAAAAAGCGTTGGGTATCGCTCAGATGCTTGCGCAAGATTTGAACGAGGCGTTGATATAGAAGCAGTTAAACCTGCGCTAATGCGGGCAATGCAGCTTTTAACAGAATTGGCTGATGCAAAAGTTATCGGGATAGTTGAAGATGGCAATAATGAAATTGAAAAACCCGAAATAACTTTGAGATTTTCTCAGGTTAAAAAAGTTTTAGGCTGTCAAATCGAAGGAACAAAATGCATTTCTATTCTTGAAAAACTCGGGTTTAAGCTTTTGGGCAAAAACGAAAGTGCGGCGAAGTTTGAAGTTCCGTCATTCAGAGTAAATGACGTGACAAGAGAAATTGATTTAATTGAAGAAATAGCAAGAATTAACGGCTATGACAAAATTGCACCTTCTTTGCCGAGCAAAAACCAATCACCGATTATTTCGATTGAAGAACAAATCTTAAAGAGAATAAATTCAACGCTTTTAGCTTGCGGATTAAACGAAATCATAACCTCGTCCTTAATCGGCGAACTTTTGTTAAAACAGTTCTCATTAGACTATGATAAAGAAAAGGTTGTGAAGGTTGAAAATCCGCAAAGTGAAGAATATACAATGCTTAGACAAACTTTAATTGCAAATGTCTTGCATTGTATGAAATATAATCATGATAATGGTCAAAAAACTTTTTGGGCTTATGAAATCGGTAGAGTTTATTTTAAAAACCGCTCCGCGGATTTAAGAAACAGTGGTGTAAATGAAAGTAAAATGCTGTCCGGATGTCTGACGGGCAATATTGAAAATTCCAAGTGGGAACAATGTCAAATTACTGATTTTTATACCATAAAAGGAATTTTTG
>JAQVKX010000255.1 GCA_028694425.1 Candidatus Gastranaerophilales bacterium | reverse complement strand
AAAGAGTTTGCCCACTCAATGAAAAATTTTTCAAAATAGCCTGGTTTTATAATTGAAAAAATTCTATTAAACGTATCATGAGACGGTATGCCGTTAGGGAGTTCTAAAATTTTCCGTAGGAAATCTATACGTGACTTTCCAAATTCTTCAATTGAATCCCATGATTCGGCACCACAAATAACCGCAATAACAGTCAAAACAATAACATCCAAAAGCTTGTGCTTTTTCTTGCGATTAATCCGAGGGTCTTTAATTTTACCAAAATACTTGTGCAGGCTTGTCTTTTCCATAATTTACAATATTAACTTGTTGCAAATATTGTAAATATACATTATATATTAAAAATATATTAACATAACATATTAACAATTAGAAAGATAAAACTATTTTTTTGTTAATAGCGAATGATTTTACAAAAACATCAAAAATCATTGTTCATAACACAACATAAATTGTTAACAATCATTGATTTTTACTTTTTTTAATGCGTTGACCCTGATACAGCCATTATCCTACTTGGCAAAGAAGAATCAACGCATTATTTACTGCCAGCAGTTGCCGAAATAACCTAGAAGCTCGAAACTGAAGAAAAAGCTTACGAACATTATAGTGCTCCATTATTACTAAACACAACAAAAGTTCTCCAACAAATCAGAAATGTAAAGTATAAATTTTTCCCTGACAATGAGCTTTTAGCAACAACTGTAAATAAATATGACACACGTTCGGTTTTGGAAGCAATGCATAATTGTATAGCACATCAAGATTACTCTCTTAATAAAAGAATAATCGTAACCGAAAAAATCGACAAATTGATATTTTCAAATGCAGGTAGTTTTTACGAAGGAAATCCCGAAGATTACTCAAAAGGAGACAAAACACCAGAAAGCTATCGGAATACTTGGTTAACTTATGCAATGTTAAATTTAGGAATGATAGATAGACTTGGATACGGTATTCATAATATATATTTGTCTCAAAGGAACAGGTTTTTTCCGTTACCGGATTATGTGTTATCTGAGAAAGATAAGGTTATTCTGAAAATTTATGGTCATACTATTGATGAGAATTACTCTAAGCTATTAATTGAAAGAAAAGATTTACCATTAGACAGAGTAGTGTTGTTAGATAAAGTCCAAAAAAATCTTGAAATTAACGATAATGCTGCAAAAGCACTGAAAACCGAAAAGCTTATTGAAGGCAGAAAACCAAACTATTATATTGCAGCATCAATAGCAGAAGCAATTAATGACAAAGCAGCGTATATCAAGAATCGGGCATTTGATGATGAATATTATAAAAAAATGATAGAGGCATTTTTAGATAAGTTTAAAACAGGCACTCGTCAAGATTTTGAAGAATTGATTATTCCAAAACTCTCTGATGTTTTAACCGGCAAGCAGAAAAAAGATAAAGTGAAAAATATTTTACAAGCGATGAAAAGGGATAATATAATTCGTCTAAATGGGAGGGAATGGATTAAAATTTAGACGTTTTTTATGTCTAAAAATGTTTTATTTTGAGTGTCGTATTTTATATAATAGTGATTATCAGCGGATTACAACCGTCTAACTGAATTTATTTTAAATTTAATTTAGACGATTTTAGACGTTTGAACTAAGACAGAAAAGATTATAATAATGTTGTTTTGGGTAAACTTATGCAAACTTATGTGAACTTATATCAAGTTTATGCGAAATTAGAGCATAGATAACTGTGTATCAGCCCTTTGGCAATTATGCCAAGTTTTGTAAAAATATGTGAACTTATTAAAAGATAATTTAAAAATTAGATAGAATTAAGATAGCCTTAGACAGAGATTTAGACATAGAAAAACTTAGAATGCTTGCAAATTCAAGGTTTTAGAAGATTAGATTAAGATAGGGTTTAGACGAACTTTAGACGTCTTAGACAAAATTTAGACGAAATGAAATTTGAAATGCAAATAAAATCATATTACGGGAATATTGCTTTAATAGAGCTTAATAAAACAGCCTTTTTATGTAGTAGGCAAGTTCCTGCATCGGCAGTTTTAAAGTGTTATGATTGGGCGAAAGAAAAGCGAAAACAAGGTACTTGTGTAATAAGTGGTTTTCATTCTCAATTAGAAAAAGACGTTTTACATTTTTTAATAAAAGGCATGCAACCTGTAATTATGGTTATGGCACGTAGTCTAACAAAAAAAGTTCAAGATGACTTTCTGAAACCAATTGAAGATGGCAGACTGTTAATAATATCACCTTTCGATGAAACTGTATTGAGAGCCACCGAAAACACCTGCCAAATCCGCAACCATTACATGCTTGATATAGCTGACAATATAACAATCGGCTACGCACGCACAGGAGGTTTATTGTCGGAACTTGTGAAAGGAACAGAAAAAGATGTGGAGTTTTTGGTTAAATAAAAGTATAAAATTGAATTGGTTTTATTTAAAACTCCTGACTTCCGCAAATTAACACCCAAATCACATTTGACTAAACTCAAAAATTTCTGAGAATTTGCTTTTATCCTTCTGTAATTAGTAATATTTCTTAGCAAATTCTTTAGAGCGTGGAGTAGTTAT
>JAQVKX010000071.1 GCA_028694425.1 Candidatus Gastranaerophilales bacterium | reverse complement strand
CGGTACTTAGAGCGGAGTTGGGCGGCTCAATTGGTTGCGTGAAGCACATTATACACGATGAAGTTTACCAAATCCATGATGCCCATGAACGCTTAGTGCATTTATTGGCTTGCTAAATCTTTAGTTTTTATTGTAAATAGTTTATTATAAATCGGCAGTATATATAGATGGGAATTGTTTTTGTTTAGTATATTTAAAAAAAGATTTAATTATTTAGATTATTTAATTACAATAATATTGTCGGTTATTTCAACCGAATTAATCTATAAACTACTCTACCCTATCTGCGGTTATAATAAACTTGATGATTTTTATGTAGGTACAAGTATCTATCAAAACCACAATAAATATCTGGACTTAAGTATCTTTTTCGTTTATATTTTAATATTTTTTATTCTTTTACCCTGTATAAATTATTTTAAAACCGCTATTTCTAAAAATTTAGGACAAAAATTCAATTTAAGTTTTTTGCAGAATTTGCTTGACAAATTTTCATTAAACTTAGAGAGAATAAAAAACTCTTTTTTGCTTGTATTTGCAATTTTTAGCTTATATACGGTAACACAATTTTTTTACGGAGTTAAGTTATTCAATATTTTTTGTCTTTTGATAATTTTAATCTTATTTATTGTGTTTTATTTTTACAATATAAAGCCAAACAAACACTTTTATTTTATATCACAGGCGTTAATTTCTCTAAATTACATAATGTTGTACCCCATGAATAAAAACTTTTATTTCCCTTTAGTATGTTTAATCGTTTTTCTGATTTTATTTAGCCTTATTAGAATTTACCGCTGTGTTTATATTAAAAACGAAAAATTTTCACTCGTAACATTTCTCCCGTTAATTCTATACTTTTGGGGCACAAATTACATATATAATGCTATTAATATTGACGATTTTCATAACGGCGAAACCTTGGCAACTTTTTATATACATGACAAATTCCATGCAAAATTTTACAAAGACATAATGCTTGTACATGGATTTGTTGACATTGTTCCGCCCTGGCTTGGCAAATATATATTTAACAATAACAACATATACGGTTTTTTATTAGGGAATTCCCTATGGGCAAATATCAGTTTATTATTAAATTCTTCGCTTGCACTTTTTGTCTTTAGGAAAAAGCCTATTTTAGCATCAGGAATTTTATTAATGTTGCCTCTCTTTTCGACTTCCTCATTTTTCTATACTTTTGCACTTGCATATTTATTCTTATTGGAAAAAATGACTGATACGAAATCTATTGTTTGGTTATATGTTTATACAATCTCTGCTTTTATTATTGCAAATTACAGTACAACCATCGGCACTGCCTGGTTTATAGCGTCTTTGCCGTTGGCGTTTTATATGTTTTATTGTTTGCTTAAATCCGAAATGAATATTAAAACTAAACTTTTACAAGTTTTTTCTTTATTATTTTTAAATGTCCTTATATTATATTGTTTAAAAGATTTTTATGCCGAATATTTTCAAAAAGCACAATTTTATATACATGCGAATTTATTTTCTTTCGGAAATAATTTTTCTGAAAGTATTCATTTTAGAGAAATTTTTTCTTCTTTTATAAAGCTATTTGCTTTTTTAACTGTTCCTTGTTTTATTGTCGAACTGGTTAATTCCGACAAAAAGAATAAACAATATGTTTTTATGCTTATTTTTGCTGTTTTGTGGTGTTCATTATTAATTAACTACTCTTTTGGCAGAATAGACTACATTAAACTTGGAAGGTTCAGGCAAATTTCTTTTGCCTACATTACCGTCTTAATACCTTATCTCATATTTATAAGCAGACCAAAATTCACGAAATATCTTGAAATATTGCTGATTGCTTCAATATTTATAACTTCTGTTCCGATTTTTATTCATTTTAATATTAAACACGATAAAAGTTCCGGCTTCGGATTGAATTTAAATTACATCAACCGACTAATTAATCTTAAAACGTTTGTTGATAAAAATTCAGAAAATCTTTATGACTATCTGGATTTGACTAATCGTGGAATGCATTATATGTACATGATTAAAAAACCTCCTATACCTTATTTTTCATTCTATACCATCGTTTCGACAAAACAAGCAAAAGATGCATTAAATAAAATTATAAAAAATGAACCTAATGTTATATTAATTTCCTCATCAAACCTGCTATATGATGATATTTATCCGTCATTAAGAATTAATCCTATTTACAGATGGATTTTATTAAGCGGAAAGTATTCTATATTGGAAGATAATGGAAATGTTTTTTTGTTAAAAAAAAATATCCACAAATACAACTATTCTGAACTTAAACATTTAGATAATATTTTTTCAAAAGGGAACTTGGAGAGATTGCCGGAAGCTTGGGGCAATTCTATAAAAAATCTGCCGATTAGAAAAACCGACGTTGAAAAAAATATACTTGTATTTAAAAATACAGGTATTATAAAGTTTAAAAATGCCTTAGATGGGCGTGAAACCGATTTATTGTATATTAATCCGGAGACAGATTCAGCCTGCAAAGACAAAACTATAAACTATCAAATGTCAATAAATAACAGTGATTCTACCCTTACTTTTAGAGGTAAAGGTAAAGAGTTTTTGGTACCTTTTGACAATTATCCCTCCTGGTTATTAAATGATAATGTTAATGAAATAAAAGTTTCCATTGATAAAAATTGTCAAATTAAAAATATGCAATTTCACATATATGAAAAAATCAAAACAGACAAAAATACCCCCAAATAGAAAACCCAGAGAATTTTATTTACTAAAATTCTCTGAGCATAAATATATTAATTTACACTTAAAATAATTTAATTCCCCTGAAAGTTAATATTTTAGTCTATATTAAATTTAGCCTTATTTATTAATTCTCAAATTAACCTTGTTCATCTAATTGAAGCTGTAAACCCATAACCGAATGCATATTTATCAGAGAAATCAGCCAGGAAAGTGTGGATTCTGCCCCTTGATTTCCGTTAATACCTTGACGTTGTAATCCATCACAACAACCACCGGTTTTACAATCACAAAGGGGTTGCTGCAAATCGTTATGACCCAGAAACCAACTCAAGCATCTCTCACTTTCCTTAAACCATTTTTTATCACCGGTTTCAATATACGCATCCAGACAAGCCTCGACTAAACTCTTAACTTCAATCGGTTGTTGATCAAATCTGGCACAATTACCGTTTTTCTTAAACCATCCGTCATTTCCTATCACCGATAAATGACCTTCGGGTGCTGTTTGAATATGCAAAAGCCATTGCAAAACTTTTAAACCGGTTTCAAACATTTCTTGATTAGGAATCCATTTTCCTGCAGTTATTAATGCATGCGGAAGAATAGCGTTTGAATAAGTTGCCACTGACTCACACCAAGGCCAATCAGATGTGGCATTATTTTTAAACAATTCATAGATTTTTGTGGCCAGATTATCACGAAGTTTACATGCCGACACATCACCGCCGTAAATTGACAAATAAGACTGCAAACCTAAAACAGAAAATCCCCAGGCTCTGGGAGAAATAAAATGTTCTATTGTCGGCAAAGCTTCAAGAAATAACCGCATTGCCATATTTCTAATCGAACCGTTGGGAGATTCTTTAACCGTTACACCTAACCCCCACAACGCGCGGGCATGAGAATCTTCACTCCCTACAAGTTCCATCCATCTTCTATCATATGACATAAAATTTCTGAACCGCCCGTTATCTTGATTATATGCATAATATAAAAACGCTAAATATTTCTGTATCAGCGGCAAAATTCCTTTGTCTTTTCTCAAAGAATAGTATTTAGTAAGTGCTATAAGCCCTCTTGCATTATCATCAACACAATAACCATGATGGAAATCTGGTGTCATATATTTTGCGTGCTGCAATAGCCCTGTATCATCCGTCATTGTTTTTAAATGTGATAAATTAATTTCCGGCAAATCATTAAAAATTTTATGATATTTGCTTGAAATTTCCTGTATATCATCAATCGGTTTTCTTTCCTTGATTTCTGAAATTATTTTTAAATGTGATTTAGAAACTTCCCTCCAAATCATCGAACGCCCGAATTGATAACCCTTAACCCTCATCATTTCACGTTCATTGTCATTTGATAATAAGTTATTAATTTCCTCCGCCATCTTAATATGATCCTTAAAAGGAACTAATTTTCCTCTGCCGTCCGCCAATAATTCTTCTGCATACCAAAAAGGAGTTGAGACAACAGCAGTACCTACACCCATAGCATAACAAAGAGTTCCTGAAGTAATTTGTTCTTTTTTCAGATAAGGAATAGCATAAATTTTTGAAGTTTGTAAATATTGAACAAGTGTTTCAAGTTTGACAAATTTATTATGAAATATAACATGGTTTTGCATATCGAGACTTTTAATCAATCTCTGTAATTCAAGTCTGTATGAATCTTCGGTTTTTTCAAGAATATGGGGATGGGTTTGACCTAATATAAGGTAAACAACTTCAGGATGGTTTTTAACTATCAAAGGCAAGGCTTTTATCATTGTTTCAAGCCCCTTATCGGGTCCCATAAGCCCGAATGTAAGAATTATATCTTTATTTTCAAGCCCGAATAAATCATTATATACACCTGGGACTTTAAACTTGGCATCAGGGATTCCATGCGGTATGAAAGCAATCATTTTTTTATCTATTCCATAAATATTTATGAGGATCTCAACTGCCTTTTTACTCATAACAAGCAATTAGTCTGAATATTTTGCCAATCCTTTTATTACCTTAAACTGACCCACAGAAGGGTTTTCAAGTACAGTATGCAAGTTTGTAATAACCGGCATTTTTAAAGATTTAATCATTTGTAATATATAAGAGCCGTCCTCGCCGCCGAATATCCCGTATTCGTGCTGTAATATCGCAACATCATACTGGTTTGCGTTTAAATAATCTGCAACCCAAAAATAGTCTGACGGAACATTTTGTCTTACCCTAAACTTGACTTGATGAGGGTAATTATAACCTTCCGGAATATCATCCATCGCAACATTTATTAAATTCTCTTCTATCGGCAATTCTTGTGCCAAAGATTGGCTTAAATCAGTTGTAAAAGTGGCTATGCCGCACTGCCTCGGTAAATAGTTCCCTATAACGGCAATTTTAACGGCATTTTTATTCTTGCGTCGTATTTGCATAAATCTCTGAGTTTTCCTTAGTTTAAATATCGGTAAAATAGTGCTCTACTAATATTACCCGGATTTTAAAGAGATTTACAATATCCAACAGTGCTACTCCAATGGAGTATTCTATTATCAGCCCGACAATTTTAAAATCGAAAAAGAAACAAGAAAAAATTTCTAATTTTTCCGCAGACTCAAATATATATTTTTAATTTTTTGTTATAAAATCTTTTTGTTAAGCAGAAAGAAGGTGAGCATGAAAAATCTTATTAAATTATTTATCTTGAGTATTTTGGCAATGTTTTTTTCTATAAGTTGTCCCGGTAATACTCTCCAGACAAAAGAATGCCATTTTGCGACTTCCGTAAAAGCAAGCCACATACTTGTCGATTCAAAAGAAGAAGCGGACTTAATAAAATTAAAACTTGACAGAGGCGAAAACTTTGAAACTTTAGCCAAAAAATTTTCTAAATGCCCGTCAGGTGAAAACGGAGGCGATTTAGGATTTTTTGAAAGAGGACAAATGGTAAAAGAATTTGAAGATGCTGCCTTCAGTATGCCGGTAAACAGTGTTTCAAGCCCTGTAAAAACACAATTCGGCTGGCATATCATAAAAGTTTATGATAAAAAGTAGAATTTTTACGCAAGTTCATACTCTTTTTTTCATACATTGTCAAGAAAAAACTCGCCTCTTTAACCATCTTTTCGGACTATTGATATTTTAAAAAACTTCATTAAGATAAATATATAGGGTGCATTTAAGCACCGGCATGATTTTGTGAGGTGAATTTGGTTCTTTCTTCCGAAAAAAATTTGTATGAAATTCTTGAAATTTCGAATACGGCAAGTGATTCAGCAATAAAAACTTCTTACAGAAGGCTTGCAAGAAAATATCATCCCGATTTAAACGGCGGTGATGAATTTTGTATAAACAAATTCAAAGAAATCACTGAGGCTTACGAAATTCTTTCTGACCCCGAGAAAAAGAAGAATTACGATATTTTGCGTGGCTTTTATTATGAAAAATCCCGGACAAAATACACCGAAGCAAGCAAAGCTTATAAAGAAACAACAAAAGACGAAAATATTTCTAATATTTTTAATGACATATTGGAAGGTTTTAAAAAGACTACTTCTTCTGCTTCAAAAGAGTTTTTTAAGACAAAGCGGCATCGTCCCGAGCGAGGCAGTGACGTTAATACAGAAATTACAATTACATTATCGGAAGCAATAAAAGGAACAACAAAAACAGTAAATATACTTCATACTGAAGCTTGTTCGAATTGCGAAGGCAGAACATTTGTAAACGGCACAAAATGTTCTTTGTGCAAAGGTTTGGGCGAACATTCAACTCATAAAAAACTAAGTGTCAAAATCCCTCCGAATGTTAAACAAGGTTCAAGAATAAGAATTGCAAACGAAGGCAATAAAGGTTACAATGGAGGCAGAAACGGTGATTTGTATTTAAAAATAAAAATCGAAAATAAACCCGATTCGCTTTTTAAATACGAAGGGCTTAATGTATATTGTACGGTGCCGATTACACCCTTTGAAGCTGTGCTTGGGGCTTCAATAGAAATTCAGGCACCCAAAGGAAAAGTTACAATGAAGATTTTACCAAATACAAGTTCCGGGCAAAAACTTCGACTTTCTGGACAAGGGCTTGAGCAAAACGGTAAAAAAGGTGATATGATTGTTACGGTTAATATTGAAGTCCCTCAAAAATCATCACCGGAAGAAATTGAGTTATACAAAAAATTGAAAGACATTACAAAAAAAGATATAAGAGACAATTAATGGCAAATAAAGCAAAAATCGCAGAAATTTTCACATCAATACAGGGGGAAGGTTCATACATAGGCGTAAAGCAACTTTTTATAAGGTTTTGCGGCTGTAATCTTAATTGCAATTTTTGTGATACAAACGGAATTTCAGACGAAAATTACCTTGAATTTACTGCTGATGAACTAAAAAAACATTTGGACAATTTTAACCTGAGAATTATTCATTCGATTTCTCTAACAGGCGGTGAGCCGCTACTTTGGGCTGATTTCTTAATTGAATTCTTACCCATAATTAAAAATAAAATTTATCTTGAAACAAATTCTACTTTAAATAACAATTTGGAAAAAATTATTAATTTTGTTGACATAATTTCTGCTGATATTAAACTCCCGAGTGCTTCAGGAATACAAAATTCTTTTGCGGTTCATGATGAGTTTTTTAAAACAGCAAGAAAATATGACAAAGAAATTTTTGCCAAAATAGTTTTTGACAAAAACATTTTGGAAGATGAAATCAACCATTGCTTAAAATTAGCCGAAAAGTACAATTTGGAATTAATTTTACAGCCAAAAACCGAAGAAGAAAACATTGCCGTTAGCCCTGAGACTATTTTGGAAGTCTTAGACAAATTTCTTTCGCAACACCCTAAAACAAGACTAATCCCTCAAGTACACAAGTACTTGGGTGTTGAGTAAATTTAATAAAAAGAAAAGTATTAAGCAAAAGCTAAAGTTCTTCCGACTCCGGCCTTTTTACCTGCCTGAGCCGCAAGAAAAGATGTATCGCCAATTCCGATGTTTGGGTTAACCCCTGAAGTATTTCCAAACGGATTATTAGAAAATTCTTTTTGTGCAGTTTGCGAAGAACCGCCTTGAATTGCCTGTACAGAGTTTATAGCCGGCAATAAAGGCTGTTGAGAGAAAATATTTAATTTTCCAATTGGAGATACCATAATAATTCCTTATTAATTGTCTGTATATTTATATAAAAACATAAAAGCATCTTTTTTTGCAAAAAATACAAAAATTGTTACAAGAGTTTACGGAAAAAGTTCTAATTTTTCCACAGGTTCTTTCTTAAACTAAAAAATCAACCGAGTAGGCTTCTTGACAATTAGCCATGTGTAAAATACGATATAGAATACGGAGGCATCGCCAAGCGGTAAGGCAGAGGCCTGCAAAGCCTTTATCCCCGGTTCAAATCCGGGTGCCTCCTTTTTTTGTGAATAGTGAATGGATTTTAGCTGAAAGGCTGGATTAAACAAAATGCAAAAAGTGAAAAGTAAACGGTAAACAGGGAACGGAAAAGAAGACAAGATGCGTAGATGCGTGGAGGCGTAGTTTTTAAACGAAACTGTTCACCTGTTCACCCATTCAACTTCTTAATCACTTATTCACCATTAAGGGCGATTAGCTCAGGGCCCGGTGAGCCCAAGGGTGAGCAAGTTAAATTTAAGCTCTACCCCTGAGGCAAAACCGGAGAATAGTATTAATAATTGGGGCGATTAGCTCAGGGCCCAGTGAGCCCAAGGGCGAGCAAGTTAAATTTAAGCTCTACCCCTGAGGCAAAACCGGAGAATAGTATTAATAATTGGGGCGATTAGCTCAGGGGTAGAGCACTTGCTCGACACGCAAGGGGTCACTGGTTCAAATCCAGTATCGCCCACCATAAAAAAGACTCCTTCGGGAGTCTTTTTTATGGTCAGGTACTAGGAGTTTAATCAGTTAAAAACGAAGTTTTTTCTGGTTCAGCGGGTGCCGCGTGTCAGGGAGTTTGACATAAATGTATCAAGGTTTGACATCAAAAGTCGGAAGTTTTTGGCCAAAGTTCTACAAATGCACAATTTTCACATCATTAAATTTTGATTTTAAATATTCCGCCAAAAGCCTTCTATGACAATTCGTTGCCTGTGCTTCGCTACACAACAAGCAAATATTTGAATATTTGCCATGGACTGTATTTTTAAATAAATCTTCCACTTTTCTTGTACTTATTAAATTATCATATTTTATTTTGTAATCTTCCCAACTGATTTTGCCAGACTTGTAAGCATCCAAAATATCTTTAGTCGGAGCATACTTTATGTCATGAATATAATCAATTTTAACAATAGTTTTCAGAAAATATTGTAAATCCTTGTGCTTGGTAAATCCGGCAAGCTGAGAAGAATTATTCAATCTAATATCAACAAGACATTCAATTTTATTGACAATTAATAATTTAAAAAAATCTTCCGCACTCTTTTGTGCGAAACCGATTGTAAAAATATTCATGCCGACTCCAATCTATATCCAATTTTCTCGTTCTGTTTTTTGTAAGCCTGTTCAATTAATTCTTGTTCGTCTAGACTTTGGGTAAATAAATTAAGCTGATTTCGGTCAGGAAAATAAAGTTCTAAAAGTTTTTTATCAATTTCGTTTTGAGGCTGCAATTGTCCATCGTACATAATATGCAAAACTTGAATGCCGTTTTTTTGCATTGCATGTGCAATCATAATACTTCGATGACAGTTTATTGGATCTTTTTCCGCACACATAAGTACAAAATTTATGTCTTGTTTCAAGCCATCTTCAATTTTCGCTAACCCATTTTTAAATTGTTCAGATTGCGTAAATTTTTCAAAATCGATAAAACCGCTTTTAGAAAAAAATTCATTATTTTCTTGTCTTGCCCCAAATTCAAGAGCCAAATTTTCATAAATAATATTATGTTGTTTTAATTTCGGCTCAAGATTAAAACTATTATAGTCTTGAAAATATTCTGACATGGGATTACTTCTAACATCAATAAGATGTGAAATTTTATGACTTTTTAGAACATCAATAAAATCATCAATATTAAATGCCGCATATCCGATTGTGAAAACTGAAGCCATAATTACTCCTTTAATAGTAATTATACTTCAAAAATCTTAGCTGCGAACTTGTAATATTTGTTGTTAACACTACTCCATTTGTCATCCGGCAAACTAAATACAACATTTAATTTTGGATAAGTTTTGTCTTTGCCGTAGTAATCGGGATCGGTTACGGAAATATCTGTGTATTTACTTTTCTTAAAAGTAAAAGACATTTTTGTTTTATTTTTGAAATTGGAATAAAGTTGAGCATTTGTAATTTGAACAAATAAAATTGAAGAGTTATTTTGAATAACTTCTTTTCTGCTTAGATAATTATCTACATTGAGAAAAATATTTGAAGCATCATTATTCAGGTATTTATAGGTTTCTTCTTGTTTTACTGTGCCTAATTTTTGCCAGCGTATTGCATCATCAATCAAAACATTTTCCGGCTGAAGTTGTGTCGGACAAGGTTTTAATATTTCTACTCTAGCCACATCTAGAATTTTGGCTTCTGAATTGTCCTCATATAGCATGTTTTCAGGAGTTAAAGCACCAAATGTTTCTTTATTATCCGACATTAGCCGAACAAAATTCCCGTCATTTATCTCTATGCCTACAACACAAAATCCGCCGTGCTTATCGGATTTTGTCATAATAATAAGATCTTTATACATATATTTCCTCGCTTTAATTAATACCTTTCCATTTTTTATTATTTTTGCCCAAACCGCAAGTCAGTATTAATACGTAGCTGTTTTTAACTACGTATTAGTACGGATTGTGTTAGAATGATACGAAAGTAGGTAAATAAGTGCAAAATAGTTGCAAATTCAGTGATAGAGTGCCATAGTGTTAATGTGAATTAAATAAAAGGGTCGCAGGTTCGAAACCTGTAACTGATGTCGGGAGTTCGAGCCTCTCAACGCCCACCATAATAATAAAGAGGGTTTCAGACTATCGTGTGTCACGGAGTTTGACATAAGTGTATCAGGTAAAGATTTAGCAAGCCAATAAATGCACTAAGCGTTCATGGGCATCATGGATTTGGTAAACTTCATCGTGTATAATGTGCTTCACGCAACCAATTGAGCCGCCCAACTCCGCTCTAAGTACCGA
>JAQVKX010000070.1 GCA_028694425.1 Candidatus Gastranaerophilales bacterium | reverse complement strand
AAAACTTAATACATTGGCTTTTCAAAATTTTGCAAGGTGGACATACTTGTCCACCTTGCAAAATAACCATTTTATAAATTAATCTGTCATTGTAAATTCAATATCTAATTTTTCATTTCTTAAGTGCTCTTGCCATTCTCTAACCAGTCTTCTTAAATTAAAATAAGGATTCAGAAAGCGATTTTCAAAGTCAGCATATCGGGTATACCCGCCATTACCCAATAACTCCGAATGACCAATTAAACGGGATACGTTTCCTTCTAATAAAAATATTTCTGACAGTTGAGCAAATAGTTCCTCTATTTTAACTGATAAATTTCTGTCATTGGTTGTTGCAGTAATTCTGGCATTAAACGACGGTATTCCTTGATTTATTTGAGTTTTTCTAGTATTTTGAGTTTTTTGAGATGTGCAATAATTTCCTAATCTTACAGGGGTTACTTGCATAATTCACTTCCTTTCATTCTATTCTGTTCTATTACAATAATTTAAAATTGGTGAATAATATTTTTTGCTATTACTTTTTCTATTCTATTCTATTCTATTCTATTCAAGATTATGACAGTGCTTTAGCGAATTTAAATTCATATTTACAAAACTTAACGCATTGACTTTGATTAATTTTTTTGATAAAATTTTAAATGTAATTAAAAAATTACTGATAAAATTTTAATTACATTTAAAAAAATATCTAAAGGAACCGGTTTGATTGAACGTATTATAAAAAAGAATATTGAAAACAGGCTTTATCAAGGTAAAGTCATTATCATTTACGGTGCCAGGCGGGTCGGAAAAACTACTTTATCAAAACAAATATTAAAAGAACAGGAAAATTCAGGTAAAAAAGTTAAGTATCTTAATTGTGAATCTTTTAATGTGAAATCAAATATTGAAACAACCAATGAAATTGCACTTAAAGACTATCTCGGCAATGTTGATTTGATTGTTTTGGACGAAGCACAAAATATTGAAAAAATCGGTTTAATCTTAAAATTACTGGCGGATACTTATCCGCAAATTCAAATTATAGCAACAGGTTCTTCAAGTTTTGATTTGTCTAATCAGGTTGGAGAACCGCTGGTTGGCAGAAGCAGGGAGTTCATACTTTATCCGTTTTCGATGGAAGAAATAAGAACAAAATATGATTTATTTGCTCTTTCGGGCAAAATGGATAAAATTTTACGATATGGTCTTTATCCGTCGGTTTTTGATTTACCGGAGGAAGAAGCTTTAGAGGAGCTTGACAACATAACAAGCAAATATTTATTTAAGGACATACTTGCTTTTGAAAATATTAAAAATTCAAACATATTATTAAATTTATTAAAATTATTGGCTTTGCAGGTGGGGAATGAAGTTTCTTACCATGAACTTGCACAGCAGGTTGGAGTAAGCAGCATGACTGTCCAAAAATATATTGATTTGCTTGAAAAATGTTTTATTGTATTCAGCTTGCATTCTTTCAGCAGAAATTCGAGAAAAGAAATCGGCAAATCCAAGAAAATTTATTTTTATGACTTAGGTATACGAAATATGCTGATTTCAAACCTGAATAAACTTGATTTAAGAAATGACACTGGATATTTATGGGAAAATTTTTGTATACTTGAACGAATGAAATTTAACGGGTATCATAAAAAGTATCTTAATAAATATTTCTGGCGGATATATTCGGGACAAGAAATTGATTACATTGAAGAGCATGACGGCAAACTTGATGCTTATGAGTTTAAATACAGTTCGAAAGCAAAAGTTAAAAAACCGGTAAAATTTCTTGACGCATACGATAATACATCTTTTAATATTATTAACAGTGATAATTGGTTTGAGTTTTTGATATAATAAAAGAAAAGGGAAAAGAAGGAAATAGATGCAAAGACGCAAAGAGGCAGAGAGGCAAAGCTATTTTAAGTAAAAAGTAAATGGTAAAAAAGTGAAGCGTGAAGCGTGAAGGGGAAAGGGAAATAGGAAACAGAGAACAGAAAACAGAAAAGAAGACAAGATGCGTAGATGCGTGGAATAAAACTCAGCTCACTGCTCACTGCTCACTTTTAAAATCGACTTATCGACTTATAAACTAAAAAGATGAATGATATATTAGAAAATCTTAATGAACAACAAATTGAAGCGGTTAAAAATATTGAAGGACCGTTGCTTATTTTGGCGGGTGCAGGCAGCGGAAAAACAAGAGTTTTAACTTCCAGAATTGCTTATCTGATTAAATCAGGCATCAGGTCAAGAGATATTTTAGCTGTAACTTTTACCAACAAAGCTGCTAAGGAAATGCGGGCAAGACTTGAAACTATGCTTGGCGAAGAAATCGTCAAATATATGTGGGTAGGAACTTTTCACAGTATTTGCGGAAGAATTTTAAGACAGGATATTGAAAATTTTTCTTTTCCTTCAGGTAAAAACTTGGACAGAAATTTTTCTATTTATGATGAACAGGATTCATTGGCTGTAATTAAAGCGGCAGTTAAAAAACTTAACATTGATGATAAAATTTATGCTCCTAAATTGATTAAAACAATAATTTCAAATGCAAAGAACAAAATGCAGGATGCGTTTAGTTTTTCGACTTTTGCAAGGGATTTTAAAGCACAAAAAATTGCAGATGTTTTTGAGGAATATGAAAACACTTTAAATAACAATAACGCAATAGATTTTGACGATATGCTTATGCTTGCCGTAAAATTACTCGAAAAATGTCCTGAAGTCAGAGAAAAATATTTTTCAAGATTTAAACATATTTTGGTGGATGAGTTTCAGGATACAAACCCGGCACAGTATTCACTTGTGAGAATGCTTTATACGAACAATGAGGAATGCAGAGGTGAAGATGCGAAGATGCGTAGATGCGTAGAAGATGAACAAAGCTACGCCTCTACGCCTCCACGCCTCCACGCCTCTTCCGACCGTTCACTATGTGTTGTCGGAGATGTTGACCAATCCATTTACAGCTGGCGTGGAGCTGATTTTAAAATTATCCTGAATTTTAAAAAAGATTTTCCTGATACAGCTGTTATCAAACTTGAACAAAATTACCGTTCTACGGAAAATATTTTAAATGTTGCCAATGCAATAATTGAAAACAATCAGGAGCGTGTTGAAAAAGTGCTTTATTCCCAAAAAGGCGAGGGTAATAAAATTCAATACTTTGAAGCTCAGGATGAAGCAGATGAAGCAAATTTTATTGCACGTACAATAAAAGCTTCTGACGGCAATTACAATCAATTTGCCGTGCTTTACCGCACAAATGCCCAGTCAAGAGCGATTGAAGAGGCTTGCATCGCTCATGGCATTCCTTATCGGATTTACGGCGGACTAAAATTCTATGACAGAAAAGAAATTAAAGATATTATTGCTTATTTAAAGCTGATTTACAACCAAAATGATTCCCAAAGTCTAAAGCGGATTATAAATGTTCCTAAACGTTCAATCGGAGAAACCACGGTGAAAAATCTGCAAATGTTTGCCGACAAAGAAGATATCAGTCTGTTTGATGCAATATTAAGAATTGACGAATTTGAAGAATTAAATGTTAAAACCAAAGAAAAATTGAAAAAATTTGTAGATTTAATAATAAATTTTCAGACAGTACAAAAAAAATATAACTTAAGGGAATTTATTTCGCTTGTAATTGAAAAAAGCGGTTATTTAAGAGAATTAAACGAAGAAAAAACTCCCGAAAATGAATCCCGCATTGATAACTTGCAAGAATTGGTAAATGTTGCGGGAGAATTTGAACCGGAAGACTTGAATAATGTTTTAGGTGAATTTTTATCGCAAGTTGCTCTTGTATCAGACATTGACGGGTTTGAAAATATTTCGAACAATGTAACTTTAATGACTTTGCACTCCGCCAAAGGACTGGAATTCCCGACGGTCTTTCTTGCAGGGCTTGAAGAAGGAATTTTTCCTCATCAAAGAACATTTGCATCTGCAACAGAGCTTGAAGAAGAACGCCGCTTAATGTATGTCGGCGTTACACGTGCAGAAGAGATTTTGCATCTTACAAGTGCAAAACGCCGCCAAATATGGGGTGAATACAGATATTACAATCCAAGCCGTTTTCTGGAAGAAATCCCGTCAGAATTGCTGGAAAGTTCTTATTCAGAAAGTACTTCTACTCAGACAACCTTTAAAAGTGCCGTCGATAAAATTAAATTCAATAAATCTCCTGCCGTTTCTTCCGACAAATTCGGCTATATCCAGCCTTCAAACGGGTTCGGAAAAAATTTTATCGCACCAAATCAAGCAAAAAGCAAAGAGCAAAATGCAAAAAGTGATAAAGTAAGTCAGGCTTTCCAGCCCGACAGCAATAAGCTTTCAAGCAAAATAATTCTCAATAAATATCCAAAAAACGTTGAGAAAGAAAAAGAAAAAATTGATGATTTTTTCAAAGACAACGCAATTAAAAGGATGCTTGAAGAAAAACGTAAACAGGAAGCCGAAGAACAACGGCAAAAAGAAGAAAAATTAAATTCCGTACCTTATTTTTTCAATGTCGGAGAGCGGGTTTTCCACGAAAAACTCGGTGTGGGACACATCGAAGAAGTTACTCAAGTCGGTGAAAGTATTATGTACACAATTGATTTCGGCAAACTCGGCAAAAAAGCAATGGACGCAACTTATGCAAGGTTAAAAAAGTTTTGAAATTATACGTTAAAAGCCCTTATTCGAGGATGTTTTTGTAAAAAAAGACTTGCATGGCAGTTTTATAAATAAAAAGCGGGAATTCTCTTAAATAGAATTCCCGCTTTAATCATTTCTCTTTTTATGCTTGAAATATTTTAAATGAACGTTCAATATTTTTGTCTATTATTTTCTTAACAGATTCCATTTCGGTTACTATTGCAGAACGCTCTGTATCTAAATTATCCATTTTCATATCAAGTTCTGCTTCTTTTGCATCAAGCAAATCTTTTCCGGCATTATACTCAGCTTCGGCTTTAGCAATAGCATCTTCATCGCTTTCACTGTCAAGCGGAGTATCGGAATCACTTGTCGAAATGGTACACCATGAACCGTCGGATTGGCGTTGTTTTAAAGATATATTTCCGTATAATATTTGTGTTTGTAGGGCATCTTCATTGTCTGCACTTTCGTATAACTGCCATCCGTAAGAGTTAAGTGCCTGGTATAAATTTAAATAGTATTTTTCTTCATATGTATCATTAACACCGTTCCCGTTTAAGGTGTCATTTCCGTTTGTGGATGTTTCAGCCCAGCAGCTGTCGCCTGTACCGCCAATAGTTGGTCTGGTTGTAGTTGTAGAACCTATTTGCCCTTCGTAGCTTGAACTGTTTTCACCGTTTAACTCGGCACATGCCGCATCAAAATATGACAAGAAGGTTTTTACAACTTGGGTTAAATCTACAAATAATTCCGGATGCCCATAAGGGTTATTCCATACTTGATTGGTTCCTTTAGCTTTATTCCTTGTTTCACTGTCTTCATCTACAGAATCATTCTGCAGATTACTTAAAAACTGATTTTCATAATACTCTTCAGTCATACCACTTGCCGCATTAGCTGCAAGTTCTAGGAGGTTTTCAACGGAAGATGAATAACTTTCATCAAAATTTTCTTCCAATACAATTAATAATGCTTCTGTGGTATCACTTATTACTGAGCGAACTGTACTGTCTAATGCAGTCAATGCATTAGATTTAATAAGGTCATCTTCTATATTGCCATTATCATCCGTTCTATAAAAACAATATGAAGTAGCCCCACTATCATTAATATATATTTGTTGTGCATTAGCATCATCTGCTGTCCAATCCGGATAAGGTGTTTCAATTTCTTTTATCAATTCAAAGATATCCCTATCACTATAAGCCGTTGTGAAGGCGGTATTTGTTGTGCCTCCGTTAATTATGCTGTCAGGGATAGATGCTTCATCAACTCCCATGCAAGCTGCGATAAAGCCTTTAGCATCATAAATACCTGATATATCCCCGGGGTTGCCTGAGCTTGGGATTCCCAAATCACTTACGTAATCGTCATCCAAAATTACCGCATTGCTTGCGGTATTGGTCAATATATATTGCCCCGCACTTGCTGTTGTATTAGGATGCATCAGCAAATCGTAAGTCAAATCGGTAGAATTTCCGGCATCCGTATCCCAAGTTAATCTTGTGGCATTTAAAGCATCGGAATACTCCTCAGAAAGCTTAGCAGACTGACGAGACATGGAAAGTTTCTGATTTGCAATACTCATCAGTTTACTTTCGACATCACTTTGACGTGCCGTTAATAATAAAAGTCTTGCTTGTGACGCTGCCAATCCCATTTTCGTTGACCTTTCCCTAAATTTGTAGAATTTTCTCGACCTTTTATTTGGGCAAAAGGTAAAATGTAAAAAGTAAAAAGTTTTATAACCTTTTGCTTTTTGCTTTTTGCTTTTTGCTTATTATTTATTATCGTTGTCGTCAATTTTTGTTAAAAACTTTAGCAAATATTAAAATTCGGTTTACAAAAATTAACAATAAATTAAATGTGGGAGCTTGCGGAAAAATTACACCTGCTTGTTTGCGAATTTATGAGCATTACAAGACCGGGTGCCAGGATAGTAAATTTTTTACTTTTTATATTCAATAATATCTCCCGCATGAATGTTTTTTTCACTGATTTGCCCTGCCAAAAGCTCAATTACATAAAATGAATTGAAATGTATCGGTAAGACACGGTTTGGAAGAACGTTTTCATAAATTGCTATAATTTCATTATTTTTGTCCACAAAAATAACATCAATTGCAAATTGCATAAAAAACGTATGCACGGAACAACAAGGTTTAATTATTAATCCTTCCTCCGGCAAAATTATTTTTTTAAAAATAAGCCCTAATGTCCTTGTGAAAAAGTTTTCAGCAGTTTTTGCATCTTTTGCTATTAAGGTGTTTTGTGTAGAATTGTAAATTTTCATGTCAAAATACTCTATTATTTATGTAAAACATCCGTTATAATATACAATGTATATGCTTAATATATACAAATTGTTTTATCACTCACGACAAAACTCTCACCTTGAAAGGGGGGCATCATGATTCTTGAGTATAAAGTAAATGAAACACATGTGCAAGCCGCTTGGCTTAAAACTCTCTATGATTTGATAGAAGAGTTGAATTGCAAGTGCAAGACTTATATTGAAGAATCATATAACCATACATACAAACATTTTTCAAGAATGCGTATAATAGAAGTTTACGGTTCAGATACAATGTTAAGCTGGTTAAAACTAAGAATGGAAAGGTATTTGCATTTTATTGCCACATATGATGAAATGAACGAAATCTCATCCGAAATGCACGAAGTGTCTGAACAGAGTGAATAGCAGAAAGTAAATAGTAAAATTCATCTGACTGCTCAATGTTAAAACCTTTTCACCTTTTCAGTTTTTCAACCATTCCACCAAAGACATTTTATACTCCTATCAAAATAAAAAGTAGATTTTTTGGATTGCTTCGTCGCCCTGCAAGCAGGGCTTCTCGCAATGACATGAAAGACGTTTTCACCTAAGTGGTTACATACTTTATAAATTGTAACATTTTTTATAATTTGTTTTTTTAGTATTTTTTCGAGGTTTTTAAATAAAAAAAAGAGTTTTTAAAATAATTTTTTGGTGTTTTTTATCAAAAAATTATTTTATATTTCAAATTTATTTTAAAAATTCAAATTTTTAACTTTTGGTGATTTGTGATTTACAAAATCTTAATATAAAAATACTTGACGTTTGTTCCAAAACATATTCTAATAATATAGTTGATTATAATTTATTAGTCGAAAGCAGGAAGAGGAAAAAATTATGAAAGAATTTAAACACATGCCGTTGAACAACAAGAGTTACACGGACGAAGACATTAAAAAACTGATTAAAGAACATGACATCAAGTTTATACAATTACAGTTCGTTGATATTAACGGACAAGTCAAAAATATGGCAATTCCGCCCGAACAAATTGATAAGATTCTTAATAACGAAATTATGCTTGACGGGTCTTCTATCAAAGGGTTTAGAAGTATTGAAACTTCGGATATGTATTTTTATCCCGACAAAAATTCTTTCCAAATTTTACCTTGGACAAAAGGTAATGCAAGAAGTGCAAGAGTTATTTGCGATATTTACAACCCGGATGGAACACCTTTTGAAGGCTGCCCTCGCTGTAACTTAAAAAGGGTTATGAAAGAAGCCGAAAAAATGGGATTTTCAATGAATATCGGACCCGAAGCAGAATTTTTCTTATTTGAGAAAAAAGAAGGTAAAGTTACAACAGAGACCCATGACAAAGCCGGTTATTATGATGTAGGACCGGATGATTTAGGTGAAAACGTACGTGCAGATATTGTTATGGCACTTAAAGAAATGGGTTTTGATATTGAGGCTTCCCACCATGAAGTTGCAGACGGACAGCATGAAATCGACTTCAAATACGGCGACATCCTGACAACAGCTGATAATGTTGTTACTTTCAGAATTGCTGTAAAAGCAATTGCTGCTCAACATGGGCTCCATGCCACATTTATGCCGAAACCCATTTTTGGAATAAACGGTTCCGGCATGCACTGCAACATGTCTTTATTCAAAAACGGTAAAAATGCCTTTTTAGACGAAAAGAAAGAATATCAACTTTCAGATATTGCCCTTTATTCAATCGGCGGCGTATTAAAGCATATCAAGAGCATTACTGCCATTACAAACCCGACGGTAAACAGCTATAAACGTCTTGTCCCCGGCTATGAAGCCCCTGTTTATCTGGCCTGGTCTTTGGCTAACAGAAGTGCCTTATTAAGAGTCCCCGCAAAGAGAGGAAATGCAACAAGGGTTGAACTTCGTTCTCCTGATCCGAGTTGTAACCCTTATTTGGCTTTTGCGGCAATTCTTGAAGCTGCACTCGATGGCATCAGAAACAAAATTGACCCTCCGGCTCCGGTTGAAAGCAATATTTACCATTTAACAACCAAAGAACGTAAAAAACAAAGAATTGATTCTTTACCCGGCAGTTTATCGGAAGCACTTGAACATTTGGATAAATCACTTGTTGCAAGAGCCGCTTTAGGTAATCATATTTTCTCGGAGTTCGTAAGTGCTAAGAAAAAAGAATGGGATTCTTTTAGAACTTATGTCTCAGGATGGGAAATCAACAGGTATTTGGAAAGATATTAATAAAGCAAAAAGTAAAAAGTAAAAAAAAGGCAAAAAGTATTTTATTACTTTTTGCCTTTTTTATAAAAAGTATGTTGACTTTTTATTTTTTATCATTAAATACATATTGTGAGTTTATGTAGGGTGCATTTATGCACCTGAGTAGGGTGGGATTACCATCCCACCGCAAAATTTAAAAAAACGGAGTTTAAATGTTTGAGTTGTTATGGAAGTCATGTGCTCATGACAAAATTACCCCGAATATAACTGCCGGATATTGTCCCGACTGTGGAGAATACGTCAAAAACCACTGGTATATTACTCGTTGTAAGTGTTGTGGAATAAAACAAAAATCCCTTGTTAAAAATGGAAAAATTCTTTCTGAAACCAGATTTTGTAAAAACTGCGGAAGCAACTTATTTAGAGTAGAAGAATTGGAGACCTTGGACATAGTAAACATAAATTATGCCGTAGTACAAAAACAAGCTACCAAAATCAAACAAAAAAGCTTTGTTCAAACCTGGATTGAAAACAGCTACTCTCCAATCAAATTACTTCCGAGCTATTAAGGGGTAAAGAGGAAAGGGGTAAGAATATTCTTTTACTTTCTGTTTCCTCCTCCCCTTTTTTATTTTATTTGAAAAATATTACCCTTTTATTCAGAATTTTTGCTATGTATAAATATTAAGAAATATTATTCCAAAAATCATAAAACGGAACGAAAATTTGACATTTTTTCTTAATATTTTATGATATTCTTATATATTTTTTGAGGGGAGATAAAAATGTGCCGTATTGGAGCAATTAAATCCAAAATTTATATACATCCGTTAAAAACACTTCAATTAATGCGTTCGCAACAAGAAGGACATGATAATTCAGGTTTCGCAATGGTAATGCAGGATTTGGGAGGAGTTTTTGAGGATTATAAAGGGTTGCCCATACTTTCAATGGCATGTACAGATGAAGGAATGAAACTTGCGGAAGATATTTTGCATAAACTCGGATTTGTCAGGGTGATGCAATGGTCTCCACAAATTAATCCTTCGCCTGACTTGACAATAGAGCCTATGCCAAATTATGTTTTTGAGGTTTTTCAGTACCCGAAGAGTTACAGATATGCCCAGGATAGCGAAAAAGAAGAGCTTTTGGTTGATACAAGGCTTGCAATCAGAAAAGAACTTGAGAAAAACGAAGACGGTTTTGTGTATTCATTTTGGCCTGATGTTGTAACGCTTAAAGAAATCGGCGACCCGAAAGATATCGGAACATATTTTGGCTTGTGGGAAGAAGATGAAGATTTTACCGCAAAAATAATAACCGCTCAATGCAGGCAGAATACAAATTACGATATAGTAAGATATGCGGCTCATCCGTTTTTCCTGCAAGGTTACACTGCCTTGGCAAACGGTGAAAATACTTTCTATGAAAAGAACAGGCTTTTTCAGCAAAGTCTTTATAAAGGATATATCGGATTTGAATCTGATTCACAATGTTTTTTGTATACTTTGCATTATATAAATAAGATTTTAAAGTGGCCTTTGCAGTATTATAAGCATACAATAACGCCGCTTCCTTTTGCTGATATTGAAAAACGGGAAGATAAAGAAATTTTATTAAGAATTAAAGCTTCTTTGGCACATTTGGAAATAAACGGTCCGAATACTATTGTTGCTGTATTACCTGACGGAGCGGTCTTTACTTGTTGTGATTCAAAGAAATTAAGACCTGTTGTTGTAGGCAGAACGGATGATATGGTTATAATTACCTCTGAAGTTACAGGACTTAA
>JAQVKX010000254.1 GCA_028694425.1 Candidatus Gastranaerophilales bacterium | reverse complement strand
ACTTATCAAAAGGATTAAAGATACCAAACCCCAGTATAAATTAAGCAAGATGCAAAGGATGGAAAATCTTTCAAATGCTTTTGAAATTGACAAAAATAAACTTAGAAAAGGCAGAATTCTTTTGATGGATGACATTTGCACAACAGGTTCAACTTTTGAAAGCATAATTTTAGAATTGCAAAAACACGGAATTAATGATATTGTATGTTTTGCAACAACAACACCTGTTTAAGGGAAAAGGGAAAGGGGAAAAGAAGGCAAGAGGGCAGGAGGGCAAGAAGGCAAGCTTCACGCCTCACGCTTCCCTTAATTAAACTTTTCAACTGTTCGACTGTTCAACTTGTTAGTCACTTTAAGAGATAGATTTTGTTTGAGGGTAAAGAATGATACTAAAAGAATTTTCAAAATACTTGCAAGATAACGAGGAAGAAATAATCGACAAAAAACCTTGCACAATGCTACTTGGGAGATGGGTCAAAGAAATTCTGGAAAGAAACCCCAAAACCAAAGTAGAAAAGATTATTCATGCAGAAATTGCCCTTGCAAAAAATAAAACGGGTGATTATTTACTGGTTGCAAAATCAGAAAGCGGAAGAACTTTAACGAACGCTCTTTATAATTTTGCTCTGAGTTATGAACAGCATGTTATGCAAAAATGGCTTAAAGACAAGAAACCCGGTGATTTTAAAAAATGAAACTTATTAAATTAAAACTTAAAAATTATCGAAACTGTAAGAATATAGAGTTGGATTTAAACTCAAAAAAAGTTCTGATAATCGGCAAAAATGCTCAAGGAAAAACCAATATTCTTGAGAGTATTTATTTTCTTGCAAATTTAAAAAGCCAACGCACAATAAATGTAATTGAATTAATTAATTTTGAAGAAAAATGTTTTGAAATTAATGCAGATATTGAAAAATCCGAAACAGAAATCGAACTTGATTTTTTCTACAACAGAGAAAAACACAGAGAAATTAAAGTAAACAAAGTTAAAACAAGACCCAAAGAATTTAAAAATATTTTGAAAACGGTTCTTTTTTCAACTCAGGATTTGCTTTTGCTGAGAGGAACACCGCAGGATAGGCGTGATTGGCTTGATGTTGCGATTTCACAAATTTATCCGGCTTATGACGACAGATTGTCAAAATACAATAAAATTCGTATCCAAAAAAATAATTTCTTAAAGGATTACAATCAAAACGACACTCTTTTTGAAGTTTACAATGAACAGTTGGCAATTCTCGGCAGTAATATTATTTACTTGAGGAAAAAATTCCTGAAAGAAATCGAAAAAATTGCACAGGAAAAGCATTCTACCATAAGCGGTTCGGAAAATTTAACAATACGGTATCATTGTAATTTCTTAGAAGAAGATGATGATTTTAATATCTCTCCCTCTCCCCTTGCGGGAGAGGATGCTTTTCAATACGAGCAGAAATCTGCGAGTATTAGAAAAGCAGGTGAGGGGTTATATGATAAAATAGAAATCGAAGAAATTGCAGAGAAATTTAAACAAACGCTTGAAGAGAGAAAAAAAGAAGAAATCCGGCGTGGACAAACCCTTGTCGGACCTCACAGGGATGATATTATTTTTTATATAAACGGTGAAGAGGGAACAAAATTTGCTTCTCAAGGTCAACAAAGAACAATTGTTTTATCACTCAAACTTGCCGAACTTGATATTATTACACAAAAAACCGGTGAACCTCCAATTTTACTTTTGGATGATGTTTTAGCCGAGCTTGACGATATCAGGCAAAATTATTTACTGAAAACAATTGCCCAAAACACACAAACAATTATAACAAGCGTTGATACGTTGTTATTTGATAAAAAGTTTCTGGAAGATGTGAAGATTTATAGAATAGAAAATGGCAAATAGCAAAAAGAAGTTTATAAATTTTGTTCTTGCCTCTTGACTTTTAACATACAATCTATAAACTTATAACCCTATAAACTTTTGCGTCTCATATTTCACTTTTAACCATAACATTATATACGTCGTTTTTGTTTATATCATAAAACGTTGCCAAAATCGTTGAAATGTCTTTGGTGCCGAATTTTTTCTGTTTTAATAAATTGATTTTCTCAAGAATTTCCGTTTGAGAAAATTCGGCACCTTCTTGTTTGTACACCATAACAACGATTTCACCTTTTAAAACATTCTTTTTAAAATATTCAATTACTTCTTCAACTTCATCAGCTATAATTTCTTCAAATACTTTTGTTAATTCTCTTCCCACGGCAATTTTTGTTCCGGTATGAAATTCTTTGATTATTCCTAAAGTTTTTAATAAGCGGTTAGGCGACTCATAAAAAACAAGGTTTGTGTGGGCAAATTTTTGCAGCAAAGCAAAAATTTGCCCTTCTTTTTTAGGCAAAAAACCTACAAAAGCAAAATCTTCACCTTTTTTAGGAATTTGTGACAAAAAAGTCGGAATTACACAAGCACCCGGAAGTGATGTTATTTTTATACTATTTTTTCTTAATTCTTCAACTAAAATACTTCCCGGGTCACAGATTAAGGGAGTTCCTGCATCTGAAACAAGTGCAAAGGTTTTACCTTCTTTAAGTAAATCCA
>JAQVKX010000253.1 GCA_028694425.1 Candidatus Gastranaerophilales bacterium | reverse complement strand
ACGCTCTATGCAGTTCAGTCGTTTCAATCTTTATGAAGCCCTTTCTTTGCTTACTCCAAACGGCAATACCCGTTTTCCTTCCTGTGTCAATCCCTATGTATATGTCCTCGATAACTTTCATTTATATATATTTATTGCATTCGCATTTTTTGTTATATACAAAAACCTTTTCAAAAAAATTATTATAATTTTCTTTTTTGTGTATTGAGCCACATTTTTTACAAATACGTATTTTTTTGCTACTGTATTTGTAGTACCTAAACATAATGAACCTGCATTTGTATTCTAAATAAAGTAAATAAAAACATAATGTCAATATCATTAAAAAAGATATATACACGAAAATGCTAAATGTTTGATTATTGATTAATTCTCCCATACGTCATTTAATTTTATTAAGTCCTGAAACAATGTTTTATCACATATATTATCGCCATTGTGAACATACGTATAATCGTTAAAGTCGTTTTCTTTCATTACACCACACTTGCCATTTATACGTGCTATACGATTGACAAGCATAGTATCCTCGCACATGGTTACATGAGGGTATCTATATTTATCTAAATTCCTGACAAACAAAGACGGCTCAAAGAATCCTTTGTGCGATATTTTAAAATTCTCGTTATTTAATTTTATTGTAAAATTCTTAAATAAGCATAAGTCTAATTTAAGTTTTTCACAGTAATCAAATTGTTTTTTAATTCTATTTATAGAATACATATCATCATCGTCCCAACGACAAAAATACTCTCCCGAAGAAAACTGTAAAGCAATATTATGAAGGTCTGCTAAAAATTCATTTTCCTTTCGTTTATGTTCTATATAGATTATTTGTTTTGAATCCATTTTTTTTACAAAATCAGAAACTATTTTTTTATAGCTTTGAGAACCAGTATTTAGTATTATAAGCTCTTTATCTTCATGAGTTTGATTTAAAAACATTTGAACAGCATTTTTCATTTGCTCAAACCTTTTATATGTAAGCATAATAGCCGTAACCCTGCCTTTAATTATTTTATTTTTCATTGCTTTTTTCTTCAAAAAGTTCTACAAAATTAACTTTACAAGGTTTTATCCCTGTACGTTTTATCGGATTAAAGAAAAACGAAACATTATCTTTATTTTTATAAAAAAAGAAATTAAACAAGCTCCGGTCTATTCCGTTTAATTTAGAATACTTTTCGTACAATTTATCCACCAAATCAACCGTGTCCATATCCACATCAAAGCCCATGTTTTTTATTGCGATATATTTTAACCTTGACATAAGCTCTGATAAGTTATTTACAGTCTGAACGTGCCACTTATCATTAAGTGTCTTTGTTTGAATTTTATAAAAAATACTATTATCTTTTATGAAAGCAAAAAGCATTGTTTCCTTACCACAGTATTTTTCTTCAAACTTTCCTAAACAACTCTTAATTGTTGATTTTAATTGACCTACCAGTATATCGTTTTTATTCATCGCTTTGTTTTTTTATAAAGATAGTTTTTTACACAGAACTACCATAATTTATCATATTTTTTTTCAAACTCTAATTCAATTTCTTTTTCATCGTATTGATAATATTGATTGCCAAAATTATTATCCCGGTTATGTTGAGATATTCTATTAAAACGCTCAAAACGTCTTTTTTTTGCAAATTCAAGATTAAGATTGTTCAAATGAATACCTAACATATCATAATCATCATTTGTTTTAGGTATAATTTTACCATTTTTCTTTAACAAATGCTTACCCTCTATATGAGATAATCCGATTCCGTTTTTTACAATACATGGTTTTATGTGAAGATTATCAAGATGCCCAAACTTACGGGATTCCCATATTGGCTTATTACTATCAGGTACGGGCTTTTCCGTTCCATGAGGGTAAACGCTAAATATTGCTGCATCGTAATAGTCTTGTTTAGTTTCGTTTATAAAATCTTTAAACCGGATTGATAATTTGCCTTTACAATAATCTTCAAAAAATATAAGTTCGTCAGCATCTACACAAATTGAATAGTCAAATGCAGATTCATTTATAATCCTGTTTGAAATATTAACAAGAAAAGTATCATCAAGCCCGTCTTTAAAGTCAAATGGCAAAATAGATACGTTGCACTTTTTATGTTTTGATATGACCTTTAATGTGTTGTCCGTTGTGTCGTTATCATACAAAAAAATAATGTTATCAACGTACCTATAATGCCTTAAAAAATAAGGCAGCAATTCCGATTCATTATATATCGGTGTTATTACCTGCACTTTCATTTTTTTAGTGATTTAATTTCTTTCAAAAATATTGATTCTTTCAAGAACTCTCTAACTGAACAAGTTGCGTTTGGAAACTCTTTTTTGCAAAAAATCTCAACCGCATTTTTGGATTTATTTTTAGTTAAAAATTCTTCTTTTCTTCCATTTTCAACAGAAATTATTAAATACTTTTTTAACGGAACTGTTTTCTTTTGTTGAGGAATTTTAGTTGGCTCTTTAACATCAACCGTTTGAATTGTCTTAACAATTGGAGCTTTAGTTGTTTGTTTTACAACCTTTCTTTTTGTCGGACTTTTCGGGCTTTTTGATTTTTTTCTTACCA
>JAQVKX010000252.1 GCA_028694425.1 Candidatus Gastranaerophilales bacterium | reverse complement strand
GGTGAGGGTGAGGTCACAAATTGTGACCTCACCCAAAGGCGGTGGACGTCAATATTTGCCTTATGTTTTTACGGAACAGGGTGTGTCAATGTTATCAAGTATATTAAAATCAAAACAGGCAATAATTGTAAATATTCAAATAATGCGTACTTTTGTAAAGATGCGGCAGTTTGCACTTGAAAATAAAGATTTGTCGGAACGTCTTGCAATGATTGAAGAATATCTTATGCAGTACACCAAAGATAATAATGCTGAAATAGATAAAATCAACGAAGCCATTAATTACTTACTTGATATTACAAAGCCTGCTAAAATTGGCTTTAAAACAGGAGTATAATAACGAATTGCACTGTTTGATATGGGAAAGTAATAAAAAAGTTTTAATATAGCAAGGTCAGGTAATGTTTGATAACGAAAGGTTTAATTGAAGGGGCAGATTTATAAAATTCATTCCGATTTTTATTACGTAAATTTCGAAAACGAGATTTACGAATGTAAGATGCGAGAAATTTTAAAAAAACAAAAAGAAAAAATACTTGTAGGCGATTTTGTGGAGTTTTGTGCAGAGGCACATTCAAAACCTGAAAAAAATCTAAAAAGTAGGTTGGGTTTACCAACCCAACAACAGGAAGCGAGTAATATTTTGAATGCACCTTTATACAAAAGAACAGGTGTTATTGAAAAAATTATGCCACGTAAAAATTTTCTTACCCGTCCGAGTGTTGCAAATGTGGAACAGGTTGTAATAGTTTCCTCAATAAAAGAACCTGACCTGGATTTTGAACAGCTTAACCGTTATATTTGTCTGGCAAAATATCATAAAATTAAAACAAAATTGTGTTTTAACAAGAACGACTTATCTGAAGATGACAGTATAATTGAAAAAATCTTTGAAATTTACGAATCTTTGGGGTTTGAAATAGTTTTTACCTCTGCTCTGGAAAAACTCGGCATAGAGGATTTTATAGAACTTTTAGGGACAAAACTTACTGTTTTTTGCGGAAATTCAGGTGTAGGCAAATCAAGTTTAATAAATTCCATCTGCCCGGAATTAGATATAAAAACCAAGCAAATCAGTGAAAAAACCGGTCACGGAACACACACAACACGGCATTGTGAAATAATCGAAATAAGATGCGAAGATGCGAAGATGCGTAGAGGCGTAGCAAATCCTAACCACGCCTCTACGCATCCACACATCCACGCTTCTATAAAATTAATCGACACTCCGGGATTTAGCAATGTAAAATTCGATTTCTTGATGCCAAATGAAATAGGCGAACTTTTTGACGAGATAAAAAAATACAAAAGCGGATGCAAATTCAAAGATTGTCTGCACCTCCTTGAAGACGGCTGTAATGTGCTTGAACACATTGATGAAATAGATATTTCCAGATACCAGAGTTATCTTGCTTTTGTTGAAGAAGCAAAAGGGTTTAAAGAAAAAGTAAAAACCCAAGGCACAAAAAAAGAAACCGCACACAAAGAGACTTTGAATAAAAAATTTGCAAAAATCAGTGCAAAAAAAAGAGAGGTTTCCAGAAGTACCCAAAAACAGAATTTGTACAAGGATATTTAGGCTAATATTCCTTCTGAAATCATTTCCATAAAATCTACTCCAAATTTTTCTTGCCAGTATTCCACATATTCATCAATGTTACAGCCGCATATTTGAATTTTAGGACTTTTCTTTCTTTTAAGTTCAGGTATATCCAGTCCTATCATTGAAAAAGTTTTTGCATAAAATCCGTTGTTTTCTGATTGAAAACTAACCCTATAAGCTTTCATTTTTTGTGCTGCACTAAAAACAGCTCCCAACAAAGCCTCCCCTATATTTTTTATTCCTCTTGTTTCTGTCTTTGCACTCAATTCAGGTTTTGCGACAAGATAAGATAAGTAAATTTCATTATTAAATCCGTCATAAAGGTTTTGATATGAGCTTAATCCTACAATTCTATCCGCTAAATCTCCTTGCCCTGAAAGTTCTAAAGCCTGATAACTTTGGTCGTAATATGAATTTTGTACGAATAAATCCCTAACATAACCGGCTAACGTTTCGTTCCAACTATCACCGATTTCTCTCACGGCTTTTGTATCTTCCGCATTTCCAGGGATAAGCATTGAGACCGTAGCTTTAACTGTTTTACAACCTTCAGGCGTCGGCAGATTAACATGACATATGGGAACGCTTGTAAAATTAATATTATTTTTTTGAAATTGTACTAACATATTTAGATAAAACTTAAACATGAGAAAAATTGCTTAAAAATTTTCTTTTACCTCTTTCCTGTTTACTGTATAATGTTATTAAATTATTTTATTTATTAAAAAAGTTAGGGAATACAATGATAGCGACAAAAAATATAATTGATTTGGCTAAAGAGGTTTTAGATATTGAAGCACATTCAATATTAAAGATGAAAACCGCTATTGACGAAAGTTTTAATAAAGCCATTGAACTCTTATACGCTTGTAAAGGTCGTGTAATAGTTACCGGCATGGGCAAATCAGGGATTATCGGCAAAAAAATAGCCGCAACATTATCATCAACCGGCACACCCTCTTACTTTTTGCACCCCGCAGAAAGTACCCACGGAGATTCAGGGATTATAACCA
>JAQVKX010000069.1 GCA_028694425.1 Candidatus Gastranaerophilales bacterium | reverse complement strand
CCGGTATGGGTTTAGCACTTCTTAGGTCGGATTTGAAAAATTACGAAAAATTGTCATTTTTCGAATTTTTCCGCATCCTCTATCTTAAAAGTACTATTTTTTGCCCGATTTGTCAAGTTTTTAAAGCCGGGAAATCGAAGAAAAATTAAACTATTCAACTATTCACCCTTTCACCTTATAACCCGTTCAGCTTCTTTTCACGCCTCACGCTTCACCTTTTGCTTTTTACATTTTGCTTTTTTTGTTTCCTAAATAACAAATGTCTGTTATAATAAATTATAACATAAAGGGCTAAGGAAGTAAGACATGCTTTGGTATGTGATAAATCTTTTTATAATTTTTATTTTTATCGCCTTATTTTTAATCTTTAGAAAATCGAGTAAGAGATGGTCTAAAATTAACGATTATTTAGGTATGGTAAATAATACTGTTAATTCAATAAGATACGGAAATTTGACTACAAAAATAGAAAACCTTGAACATCCTAATTATCAAAATCTTTCCGCAAGTATTAACCGTATGGTCGAAACCCTTAATGACCGTGAAAAAATGATTGTTGAGTATCAGGGTGAATTAACACGTCAAAATAAATTCCTGGAGGCGGTTATTAATTCTCTTTCAGACGGTATTTTGATTATTGACGATAATTACAATATTTTGAGAGTAACGCCGCAAATCGCTAACTGGTTTGGAGAAGACGGCAAAAATTTGCTTAATAAAAATGTTCTTGAGTACATTCAACCTAAAAATCATGTTAAGTGCGAAAAATTTAAAGAAGAAGAAATTTTTGTACGAAACGTATCTGATGCAAGTTTTGAAGCAACCACAATGAAACTTAACCTTGATGACAAGAAAAAAAGGTTTGTTATGATTATTAAAGACATAACAAACCAAAAAGAACTGGAAAAATTGCGGGAAGATTTTGTTGCAACCTTAACTCATGACCTTAAAGTTCCGATTGTGGCAGAGACAAATATTTTGGATTTTCTCGTTAACGGTAAATTCGGAGAAATTAACGAAAAACAGTACGAAGCTATTTCAAACATGAAGGATTGTAACGAAGAACTTTTAGAACTTGTGCAAATCTTGCTTGAAACTTATAAAATTAACCAAACAGAAATTATTTTGAATAAAGAAAAAATTAACTTGGTACCGTTTATTTCGAATATTATTGAAGAAATGCAGCCGATTACTGAAAAATCAGACTTAAAGATAAATTTTCATTATCAGGATGATGCGGAAATTTTTGCTGATAGCATACAATTAACAAGGGTTATAAAAAATCTTATACAAAATGCGATTTCTTACAGTGAGACAAACAGGGATATTGATGTTAAGCTTGAAAAGAGTGATAATTTTGTGAATATAAGTATTAAAGATTACGGTAAAGGCATCTCACAGGAGAATGTTGAAAAAATCTTTAATAAATATTATTCTACGGCAAAGAAATTCCGAAAAATCGGAACAGGCTTGGGACTTTATTTATCACAGCAAATAATTAAAGCTCACGGCGGAGAAATCACAGTCAAAAGCGAGGAGAATGTTTTTACCGAGTTTTGTGTCAGCTTGCAGTAATTTACAAACAACCCGGGTAAATGCAAAAGTGATGTGGAAAAATTAAAATGTTTTCGAAATTATCCCCGACTGCATTTTTAAATGCGGAATATTTGCATCAAAATACCTTTGTCCGATTACTTCAAAGCCTAATTTTTCATAAAACTTTACGGCATGTTCTTGAGAGCTGAGAGTAATTTTTTCAAAACCCTCCCGTTTACAATGATTTAGGATGCTCTGCATTAAAAAAGTTCCGGCACCTTTTTTTCTGTATTCTTGAAGTATTCCGACCCTCTCAATATGTGCAGTGTTATCTCGATTAACAACTCTGGCAACTCCAACCGGAATATTATCCTTCAACAGTAAAAAATGTATTGCGGTATTATCATAACTGTCCCTATCTCTGTCATGCGGAACGTTTTGCCCGTTTATAAAGATGATTTCTCTCAGTTTATAACAGAGTTCTATGTCTTTAGATTTACTTGCAATTTTTACTTTCATAAAAATTATAACCTTATTTTATTAATGACTTAATATATTCAATATGTTTTGGCAAAATGTCTTTGAGGGCGTAGTTTTCGGCAATTGTTTTGCGTGCGTTGGCTCTGATTTCTTTCATTTTAGCCTGATTATCCAAGGCGTATTCAATTTTCTCTACAAGCTGTTCTACATTAAAGAAATCCGTCAGAAGCCCGTTGTAATTATCTTTTATAACTTCGGTAACGGGTTTTGTGTCGGAAGCAACAACACAACAACCTGCTGACATTGCTTCCAGAACAGACCAGGAGAGTATAAACGGGTAAGTCAGGTAAACATGTACCGAAGAAATTTGCAAAACCTTCAAGTAGTGTTCAAACGGAAGGCTTCCGACAAACAAAACCCTGTTTAAATCAATATCAAATTTCTTGAGCATAAGTTCTTTATAAGTTCCTTGAGCAAGCTTTGGGCTGTAACAGACGGCATCGGCACCTGCAATTATAAACTTAGCGTTAGGACGTTTTTTAAGCAAAATCGAAACTGCTTCCATAAACTGCGGAAAACCACGATAGGGTTCCATTCCCCTTGTTGCATATGTGATAATTTCATCGCCGGAGTTTAATTCCAAATTGCTGCCTTCAATAAAGATTTTCACATTATTATCGGGTTTGCAGACATCAGTGTCAATCCCGTCGTGAAGCACTTTGATTTTATGATGAAATTCTTTAGGAAATTGGTCTCGCTGCCAGTAAGTTGGTGTAATTCCCGCATCGCAGTTGCATAAATCAAGCAAAACGTGTGAATTATTACATTTAATACTTTCTTTCTGTGATTGGGTTAGGTTTACTCCGCCAAAGTCGAATACGGAATTTTCGGATTTGCCAAACCATTCAAAATAACAAATCAGCGGGGTATCAGGGAAAAGCTCTTTTATAAACATTGGCGGTCCCCAGGAAAAACCGTAAATTATATCCGGTTTAATCCCGCACTGTGTCATTACTTTAGCTATATTTGCAGCGGCTTCGCCATGGATAACGGTTTCTTCATAAACCTGCAGGTAAGGGTCGCAGCCTTTTGACACTTCTCTTTTAGGCTTATAAACCAGCTTATTAACCCCGTGAATCTGTCCATTTTCGGTGTTTGTTATAAACATAACCAGGTTGCTGGGATCTTGTGCCAAGGTAGTTGCGATATGCTTAAATTGTGCCGGAAAACTTCTGTGTAAGAATAATATGTTCATGACAGATATTATAACAGAAAGGGGGTAAATGGTGAATGGGTGAATAGTTTTAAAAGTGAATAGTGAGCAGTGAACAGTGAGCTGAAATTTTTTCATTTCCTATTTACTGTTTACTTTTTGCTTTTTGCTTAAAAATTGCTTTTTTGTAAAAAAACATTAAGCATTAAGTAGCAAATATTGAATGGTGAATAGCGAACAGGAAACAGGAAACAGGAAACAGGAAACGGAAAAGAAGGCAAGATGCGTAGATGCGTAGAAGACAAAACTGTTCACCTTTTCACCTTTTTACCTTATAACCTAAATCATTTCCCTTTTACCTTTTCGCCTTCTTTCCCCTAAATAAATGATTTTAAAGAATAAAATTACACTAAGCCAATGAAAATTACGATAAAAATACCAAAGTAAGAAAGGGTAGGCAGAGAAATGACAAATAGTTTTTTTTATCCGAAAGTTGATTTGACGGGGCGTGTAGAACGTGCTCCCATTGACTTAGGGTTTGGACCTTTACCTTCACCGGGGTTGGATTCCAATGAAACAAAGACAAGTTTTAAGGATGTTGTAACAGGGCTTGCAAATAACTTAAACAATGACCTGAATGCTCCCGATAAACTTTTAAAAAGTGCGATGACAGGTGACAGTGATGTTGATATACACGATGTTATGACTGCAATGGCTAAAGCCGAAATAAGCGTCAGTGTTGCAACTCAGTTTACTTCAAAAGTCATTCAGGCGTATGACAAAATTATGCAAATATCAGTGTAAACTTAACATAGTAGGCATCATTGTAAAAAAGTAGTATAATAATGAATGTCGGGAGATAAATTAAATGTTTATTAGGGTGAACAGGTGAATAGGTGAACAGGTGAATGGTTTATTAACTTTTCACCCTTTCACCCATTCATCCTTTCACTTCATATAACCAAAATAAGGATTTAAGAATGGATTTCCAAAAAATTTTAGAAAACAAACCTTTATTATACGGGATTATAGGAGTAATAGTTGCAGTACTGGCACTCTCTATAACCATAGGTATTGTTTCATCTGTTAGAAGCCCTCAAGTTAAAAACAAAGCCGTAAATGAAAAAGTTATAAAAGAAAAATTACCTTTGCTTACAACTGATAATATTGGTAAGGCTATTGAAATTCAGGCTCTTTTGGCACGAGAAGGTATAAATGCTTATAGAGAAGATGACGGAACAGCAAAAAACAAACTTTATTTAAAAGAATATACACAAACACAGCGTGATATGGCACTTTTAACTATTGTAAAAAGCGGATTGATGGACGAAAATTCAGGCTTGGAAATTTTTGATAAGGGTGATTTTACCTCAACAAAAGAAGACAAGAGAATTCGTCTTGTAAGGGCTATAAACGGTGAGTTGGCAAGACTTATAAGGAAAATGGGGAACATTGATGATGCTTCGGTGTTTATCTCAATTCCTGAGCAAACCATGTTTACGTCAATGCAAAAACCTGTAACGGCGACAGTCCAAGTTACAATTGCAGAAGGTGTAAAACTTGACCGTATGCAGGTTAAAGCAATTACAAACTTGCTTTTAGGGAGTGTATCAGGGCTTGAGGCTGATAATATTTCGATTACCGATACAAACGGCAACGTTTATTCAAGTATTTTAAACTCCGGCGACGATATGACAGCAAAAGCCGAAGAAAACGACAAATACATGCAGCAAAAGGTTAATGCCCAGTTAAATAAATTAATAGGTAAGGGGAATTATATAGCCACGGTAAGCACGTTCTTACGTCAGTCACCACTTGAAACTACAAGTATAGACTATAATCCCAACAGAAAAACATCTATAACCGAACAGACTTTCAATGAAGGTTTAGGCGATAGAAGCCAAGACATTGATGATGGGGGTGCCGTAAGTGTTTACCTTCCTTCAGGCTTGCCACAGACAGGTAATGGGCGTTCTTCTCAAAACAGAAGTTACGAACGTACTGCAAGGGAAACAGAATATGGCGTTTCTAAAACCCATACCAGTGAATATATTAAACCGGGGGGTATTGAAGATGTTTCGGTTGCAGTTACAATAAATAAAAATGCTCTGCCTCCGGACACAACACTTGAAGAATTAAAGGACTTAATTGCAGGTGCTGCAGGACCAAAAGTTAAGAGTGAAAATGTTACAATCGCATTAGCGGATTCTCTTGATCCTTATTTGGCATCAGACAAGGCTTCTAATTTGCCGAAACCTGCAGAATCAGGTAATCCTTGGTGGCTTGCTATTGCAATGATTATACTGGGACTTGGCGGCGGTTTAAAATATATTTCAGGAAAAGTTAAAGCAGCACAAGAACGGCAAAGAGAAGAGTTGGCAATGCTTCAAGAAAAAACTTTTGAACAAGAGCGTCAGCTGCGTGATGTTAATCTTAAAGCGGCAGAATTAATAGAAAAACAGGCTCAAATGGCACAAGGACTTATTGAACAGCAGCAAAGAGAGGTTGTAAATCCTTCTTACGACCTTAATAATACTATTAACGATTTAAAATCTGACTTGGAAGGAATAGATGAATATGAAGCAGGGGAAAAAATCAAGAATTGGATAGAAAAAGGGTGAAATGTGAAATGTGAAAGGTGAAAAAAATTTTGAAAAACCATTCACCTTTCACATTTCACTCAAACAACGAGGTGTGAGGTTACAAAATAAATTATGAGCATTGAAGGATTTGATTATCAGAGTTTTGCACAGGAACTTTCGGCACAAGCGAATGAACTTTTGCCTGCTCATTTTCAGGATTTTCAAAAACAATACGTTATAAATACAATTAAAAATTTTGCTACTCTTTGCGGAGAAGCTGTTTCTAATGATGAAAAACTCCACTTTTCCGCAGAACAAGGTATGCTTATAACGCAAATCATTGCCGAATGGTCTTTTCATAAATCGGTAGATGTCATTAAAGCAGGTATTTTGCCTGATTATTGGGATGGTATCATGCAAAAAATTGCATTTACTATTTTTGAAATCGCAAAACAAACCATTTCGCAAAACTTGTCTCAAGAAGAGATTTTACAAATAGTTGAGCATCATGTTAAAAAGTCTTATGAACAAGTACTTTCTGAGTTAAAAGAACGTAAAATTATAGATAATGCAATATATGAAAGAGCCATTCATCAGTCAAATATTGATGATATGATGCAGCAGCTTCAGCAAGAAAAAACTGAAATTGAACAACAAACACAACAAGCACAACTTCAAGAAGCGGATTATTCAAACAATTCTAAAATTTTAAAATTAGCTTCGGTTGCAATTTTGTTGAAACAAATACCGCAGGATAAAGTTAAGGTTATTTTGGAAAAAATTAACTCCCAAGATGCTCAAGCTGTTAGTGAGTATATGCAAATGGTTGATTTAGAAACAAAAATAGACCAAAGTATTGCTATTAAATGTTTAAATGAAATAAAAGAAAACCTGCCGGAACCTAAATTTATAAATCCGGATAAAATTGTTACAAAAATAAACAGTGTTTTTGATAAAGCTCCAAAGTCTAATATAGAAAAAATATTTTTAAAAGAACGTCCAAATGTTAAAGCTCTTATTGATAAAGCTCTATCGGGAGATGTTTCTCAAGTTCCGCCAAAAGTCGCTAATATAATAGCACAATATTTGGAGGAAAAATCTACATGATTATAAAAAAACGCCACGAATTACCGAATAAAAAAAATATACAGGAAAAAGTTGAAACCAAAACCAAAGAAGAAAAGATAGACCTTTTTGATTTGGATAATATAGATTTTTCCCAGCGTCAGGAAAGACGCCGTGGCGATCGCCGCCGAGGTTATCGGCGTATTGACGATAGGAACCTTATCTCAAGGGCACAGGAAGAAGCAGGAATTATACGCGATAATGCCGCAAAAGAAGGTTATAATGAAGGGCTTGAAAAAGCTAAAGGCGATATTCAGCAAATAACCGATGCCATACAGAATTTTTTAAAGGCAAAACAAGATGTTTTTGAATATATAGCACCGGATATTTTGGAAATAAGCATTGATATTGCAAGAAAAATTGTTAAACATGAAATAGAGCAAAATCCGGAAATAATTTTAAACACAATCTTGGACGTTTTAAAAACTGTTTCAAGGGAAGAACCGAAAATTACGATAAAGGTAAATCCTGCTCAACTTAACTTAACAAGAGAAAATATTCCCGAGATAGTAACATCTTTGGGATTGGATTCTAAGATAAATGTTATTGCGGATGATACAATAGAATTAGGCAGTTGTATTGTCAAAACAAACAACGGGATAGTCGATGCAACGGTTAATACGCAGTTGGCTATTATAAAAGAAGCGTTTAAAGGAATGTAAAATGGCACAGGCACAACAACCTGCACAACAAAGAGGGGGCAACCCGATAAGTGAAATATTACTGGCAGTATTTGTATTAGTGCTGGTTATTATTTTGTTGGCAGAAGTTCCTACCGGAATAATAAATTTTTGTATAAGTTTGAATATAACGCTTGGAATTGTGCTTCTAATGATTTCTTTATATGTTCAGAAACCTTTGGAATTAGCGTCTTTCCCCACAATAATACTGTTGGGTACAATGTTCAGACTTGTTTTGAGTATAGCTGTAACCCGTTTAATTCTTGCAAAAGGAGATGCGGGTGAGATTATTCATGCATTCGGGAATTTCGTAACTGGAGGTAATTTGATTGTTGGTGGTGTAATCTTCTTAATCATAACGGTAGTTCAGTTTTTGGTAATTACAAAAGGTGCTGAGCGTATTGCTGAAGTTGCCGCAAGGTTTGCACTGGATGCAATGCCCGGTAAACAAATGACTATTGATGCAGACTTTAATGCGGGCTTAATATCACCGGAAGAAGCGGTCAAAAAAAGAGAAGATTTGCAAAGGGAATCAAATCTGTTCGGGTCAATGGACGGTGCAATGAAGTTCGTTAAAGGAGATACGATTGCAGGGATTATTATTGTAATAATTAATATTATCGGAGGTTTGTGCATAGGTACATTAATGAACGGAATGCCTCTTGCAGATGCTGTTCATAAATATACGGTATTAACAATAGGTGACGGTTTATCATCTCAAGTTCCTTCTCTTTTAATGGCAATTGCTGCAGGTATATTAATGACACGTTCTTCTGCCGCAACTTCATCCTTGGGTGCTGATTTAACGGCTCAAGTTATGAGTAAGCCTTACAGTTTGTTTTTTGCGGGTGCTTTTTTACTTGTTATTACAGCTACAAGTTCTATTACAGGCTTACCTTGGGGACCATTTCTGTTATTTACAATAATAATGCTTATTGCAGGCTTTTCTGTACTTGTTAATGCCGATGTACAGTCTCAGTTAGGACAATTGGAAAATGTCCGCCAGAACATGCAGGATTTGGTTAACCCTAACAGAATGTATGAAAGGCTTGGCGTTGATGTTCTGAGTTTACAAGTCGGTGCTAACCTGTTGGTAATTGCGGATCCCGAGCAAGAAGGACAATTACTGGCTAAAATAGCTGCCTTGAGGCAAAGAACAACCGATGAGTTAGGTTATATTATACCGAACATAAGAATTATGGACTCTTCGGCACTTGAGCCCGAAGAATATTTGGTTGCAATAAGAGGAAATACAGTTGCGACAGGTTTTGTTTATCCCGGTAAATATATGGTAATTGCAGACCAATGGGATGCCATCAGAAAAACGGTTCCTGAAGATGCTATTGTAGGACTTGATCCGACTTATCAAACTCAGGCTTATTGGATTAGTGCCGAAGATGCTAAACAAAATAAAGCCATAACGGCCGTAGATGCAACGGATGTTATAATCACACACCTTCAGGAATGCGTGAGAAAACACGTTGACGATGTTATGACTAAAACAGATGTGCTTAAACTAATGGAATTGGTACGTTCTCAAGACCCGACACTTGTTAACGACCTTGTTCCGGCGATAATTTCGACAAGCGACCTTAGAAAAATTTTTGTTAACTTAATCAGAGAAAAAGTTTCTATTAAGGATATTATATTTATCTTTGAGCGTCTTTGTGATTATGCAAGATTTTCCAAAGAACCCGACATTCTATCAGAGCGTTTAAGAGCAGCATTGGGACGTCCTATTTGTCTTTCTAACGTTCAGGAAGATAAAATTCTATACTCGCTTACTCTTTCTCCCGATTGGGAAAAAATACTTGATGAAAGTTGTCAAAGAACGGAACTCGGTACAATGTTCCTGCTTAACCCTATGCAGGTTCAGGAGCTTATTGAACAAACCGCAAATACGCTTATGCGTTCACACCAAAATATCGGTAAACAGCCGGTTATACTGTGTTCTCCAAGAATAAGACTGCCTTTGTACCAACTTCTTGAGAGACACATCCCGACAATTGTCGTAATTTCTTATTCCGAACTTATTACCGACATCAAAGTTGAAGCCGTTGATACGATTGGCGAAAACTACTCAAACAGCTATGTGTAAAGAGGGAAAAGGGAAAAGAGGACAAGATGCGTGGAGGCGTAGTTTTTAAATAAAACTGTTCACCTATTCACCTGTTCACCTTATAACCTAAATATGTTAAAATCTATAATTATAAAATTAATCGAACTATACCAAAAACTATCAAGCCTGACGCCGGCGGTGTGCAGGTTTAATCCGACATGTTCGGAATACACAAAACAAGCAATCGAAAAATACGGTATTTTTAAAGGGCTTTGGCTCGGTTTAAAACGTGTGTGCAAGTGTCATCCGTTTAATCCCGGAGGCTACGACCCTCTGAAGTAGCGAAATGTTAAATGTGAAAAGAAGGCAAGAGGGTTAGAAGATTAGCTTTTCATAAAATAAGGGTTATTTTTTTTGTTTTCCCCTAATTATAACTTCATATCCTAAAAGCTCAGCTATTGCTTTAATTTCATTAAATCTAATTGTTCCTGTAGATAGTTTTTTAGATAGTCCTGATTGGGATAAACTTATATTTTTTTCATTTTTTAATCTGCCGGAAATTGCTTGCATTGAAGTACTTTTCATAGCAAGCATTGTTTTTACTATTTCTTTTATATCAAATCCGCTTCCAAATTCAAACATATTAATATTATAGATTATTTTTCAGCACTTGACTTGTTATTGCACTTATGTCATTATTTATGACATAAAGTAATAATGTATTAAATTAAAGAAACAAAAGGAGATACTTATCATGTCAAGAATTGAATTAGCAGAGTTTTTGCAGCAAGATATTAATGAATTAAGAGGGATACTTGTTTACAATAGTTACGGTTTGACAACAGAACAAACAACTATACAAGCAAAGGCAATTATTTCTAACTTGGAAGACCATTTGGAAGAGTTATTAAATAATTAATTCAAATAATATAAAATAATAAAATAGGGAGTTTTTATGAATTTAAAAGTTGTAATACATAAAGAAGGGGATGGTTTTTGGGCAGAAGTCCCTGCACTTAAGGGATGCTTTACCCAAGGTGATACCATTGATGATATTAAGAAAAATATAAAAGAAGCAATTGACGGTTGGTTTTCTGTAGATTTACCTCAGTCTTATGATGAAATAATTGAGGTTGCAGTGTGAAGAACATTACAGGAAAACAAGTTTGTAAAATTCTAGAAAAAACGGATGGTTTTTATCAAGAATTAACGGCTCGCATCATGTATATTGCAAGGATGGAAATGAGGCACGAGTTGTTGTTCCTGTACATGCAAACAAAACCTTAAAAAGAGGATTATTAAATGCAATATTTAAAACGGCAGGACTTTTATCATTGGTAATAACATTAGTTAATTAAAAGTATTCACAATCCTCCAACATTTCACATTTCATATTTCACCTCTCAACACTTAACAACTTGCATTTTTGTGTTAAATTACTTA
>JAQVKX010000068.1 GCA_028694425.1 Candidatus Gastranaerophilales bacterium | reverse complement strand
CTGAGCTAGCACAGACAGGGTCACTCACCTCGTTACCTCGGTGGTTCCCTTTGTCAATAAATTCAGCATGACGTGAGGTGCGAGTGCCTAAAGTGCTTACATCGTCTGAATTTAACGCTTTAAGTATTTTGAAATTAAATAATAGCTTCATTTCATGGACTTTTACGTTGAGCCGTTAAGTAAAACGTAAAACGTGAAATGTGTTTTGGCTGAAAGGCTGAAGGGCTGAAAGGTTGTCAGAGGCGTGGATGCGTAGATGCGTGGAGGCGTAGAATTCTGCTTAATATTTACTGTTAAAATCATTTTTAAACTAAAGTAATTTTAATTTAAAAACTACGCATCTACGCATCTTGTCTTCTTGTCATCTTTTTAAAGCTTTTTCCCCTTTACCTTTTTTCTTTTCCCTTTTTTATCACTTATTTACTAACAAATAATTATCCAAAGTTCTTTTAATCATCTCTTTTATTTCTTCCCTAAAACTTTTTGGAGAAATTACTTCGCAGTATTCGCCGTATCGCATAAGTCTTTTTAAAAGCAAAGTTCTGTCTTCTTTTTGGTTTGAAATTATTATATTCCCGTCAGACTTTTTTTGTAAAAGTTTTTCGCCTTCGTGAAGTTTATACGCTTTTGCCAGTCTGTCTTTAAGCTCAAACGTTACTGAGGAAAGCATGCCTATATGAGTTGCTTTTTGAGGAAGCTGTTCTATTTTTAAAATAGAACTAAAATTTATATCTTGAATTTGGGCGGAAACAGGGTTATAAACACTTAAATAAATCTCCTGACCGAGATATTTAATGTCATTTGGTTCTGCTATTATGGAAAGTTCTTTTCCTTGATAATTTTTATATGTTATTTTTAATTTTAATCCGTCTGCACAATATTGTTCACATTCGCTTATCTGTTTTAAGTATTTATTATAACCTGTCTTGATTTCTCTAAAATCCGGTTTTGTAACGTTATGGGCAATAAGTCTGGTTTTATCACTAAATCTTTTTTCTAAATCCTGCAAAAATCCGTTTATTTCACACTGAGTTCCTTTTTCAGGCAGTAAATTTGAAAATTTTTCAATCAGACGAATTGCATTTAAGTCTTTTTCGTCAAAATGAAATTGACAAGGAGAGGTTAACAGTTTGTACTTGTCTTTTTCTTTTGCAAACCGCATACCGAAAACTTTAAGCGTATTTATATATTTCAAAATTGCTTCACTTGTGTACACTTTGTTTTCATAATCACTGTTTTCAAAGTAATGAATTATATCTTGAACACTTGAGCTTTTTTCATATAAAATTTTTAGTGTTTCCAGCACTCTTACGCTTGTTGCTGTAACTTTTTTAGGCTTTTTCATAATTTTTTTCCATTGCTCTTAATTTTTTAACTAATTTTGTCTTAAATTCTTCCGGTTGAGTTACGCGGCATTGGTCTGCCATATGTAAAACCCTTTGGATTAGGCTGAATTCGTTTTTCGAAGTAACTTGTATTATAAGTTTATCTGGCTTTTTTTCTGTAATCATTTCATCAGCCTCAGGTGTATAGTCCGGGTTATAAATCTCGTAAGTTATGGTTGTAGGCAAAAAATCTTCTTCTATTTTTAGAAATTTAATACTGCAAATTTTTAAAATTCTGTCAACAACAAAGTATGAATATTCTCTGTGTGTAAGATTTGTTCCCCATAAATAAATTTTATTTGATTCAAAAGTGAGTTTGTCGGCAATAATTTCAATTTCTTTTTTGCCTGATTTTGGGGAATTATAAAGAAAAATAATTTGATTTTTGTTTTTGCAATGTACAATTAAATCTTTCAATATATTTATATTAATTGATTTTAAAATGGAAATGCTTTTTAAGGTTTCTTTAGTACCTTCATTTTTTACAATATTTGAAAGTTTTTTTAGAAAAGTTTCAATTTCAATAATTTCTTTTACATCAATTTTGTCCGAAATGCTCTTGTAAAGCTTTGCCATTGCTTTAAGTTGAGACTTTGGAATATCATAATCAAAAGGATGTGAAATTAGTTTATATTTTTTATCATCAGATTTATTTGCACCGACAATTTTGCAACCTACTTCCCTTAGCGAATTTATATATAATCTTATTGTGTCATTGGAAAATTTTTCTTTAATATATTGATTGTTTAAAAGATATTCGTTAATTTCTTCATTGGTTTTCGGAGATTCAATTAACGCACTTAAAATCACAAGTGTTCTATATCCCGTAAGCGACATTAAATTCCAATTAACGGTATTATTTGTTAAAAATTCCTGCATATCCTTCCCCCTGTTTTTTATTTTAACTTAAACATAATAAAGTGAGAAGTGAGAGGTGAGAGGTGAGAGGTGAGAAGAAGTTGAATGGGTGAATGGGTGAACAGTTTCGTTTAAAAACTACGCCTCTACGCATCCACGCATCTTGTCTTCTTCTTTTTCACTTTTCACATTTCACGTTTCACGCTTCACTTTTTGCCTTTTGCTTTCCAAGCTATTTACTTAGAACAAAATTCATAATATAATCAGCTTATGAATAAGATGATAAAAGCCCAGAAGGGAACAAAAGATATTTTGCCTGTTGATGCTGAGCAATGGCAGAATTTAGAATTTAAAGCGTTAGAAGTTTTTTCAAATGCCGGTTTTCAAGAAATAAGAACACCGATATTTGAAGCTACGGAACTTTTTGCAAGAGGGGTTGGCGACACAACCGACATTGTTAACAAGGAAATGTATACCTTTGAAAAAAGCGAACGCTCCTTGACGCTTCGTCCCGAAAATACGGCAGGTGTCGTTCGTGCTTATATCGAAAACGGCATGCACAGGCTTTCTACACCTGTCAAATTGTGGTATAAAGGTCCGATGTTCAGATATGAACGTCCTCAGGCAGGACGGCAAAGACAATTTCATCAGGTAGGTGTTGAAATGTTCGGCATAAAAGAGCCGGCAGCAGATGCCGAAGTAATTTTACTTGCTGTTAATTATCTTAAGTCAATAGGTCTGAAAGATTTGGATGTTGAGATAAATTCTCTGGGTTGTCCTGTTTGTCGTGAAGCTTTTAGAGATAATCTTCGCAAAGTTCTCAAACCGGAACTGAAAAACCTCTGCCCTGATTGTCAAAAAAGATATGAAACAAACCCTCTGAGGATTTTAGACTGTAAAGTCAAAGAGTGTAAAAATATTTTACAAAAACCGGAAATACAAAAAATTATTACATCAGATTATATTTGCGAAGAATGCCGGGAACATTTTAATGATGTACAAAAATATTTGGATGCTTTAAATGTAAAATATAAAAGAAACAAACTACTTGTAAGGGGCTTGGATTACTACAACAGAACGGTTTTTGAAATAACCTCGAATAATTTAGGCTCACAAAATGCTGTCTGCGGGGGTGGAAGGTATGATTCTCTGGTAAAAAATCTCGGCGGAGAAGACACTCCTGCCGTAGGTTGGGCAATGGGCATGGAAAGGTTAATTTCTTTGCTGCCGGAAGTTAAATCTAAAAAAATAAAAGCCTATGTCGTTTCTAACTTTACGATTGAAGCCTTAAAATTGACCGAAGAATTGAGAAGTCATGGCATAATCACAGAATTTGACATGACAAACAAAAAATTTACAAAACAGCTTGAAAAAGCCTCTAAAGTTGCTGATTTTGCATTAATTCTAGGTGAAGACGAACTAAAAAATGATTCGGTTTCTTTTAAGGACTTAGCCGGTTCAAAACAAGAAACAATAAGCAGAAACGAAGTTTTTAGTCGGTTAAATTAATTTCTTTACATTTTGATTTCTTTTTCAAAACCGAACAGCGAACTTACGGATTCATCGTCATGAATTCTTGAGATAGCTTCACCCAAAAGCGGTGCTACCGAAAGCTGTTTGATTTTTCCGGGCATTTTTGACATATCTACAGGAATTGTATTTGTTACAATAACTTCCTTAATAGGTGAATTTGAAAGCCTTTCAACTGCAGGACCGGAGAAAATCGGATGTGCGGCACAAACGTAAACCTCTTTTGCACCTTCTTGTATAAGTAGCCTTGCAGCTTCACAAATTGTTCCGGCGGTGTCTATTATATCATCAAACATAATACAAACCTTGTTCTTGACTTCACCGATTACATGTGAAGCAATTGCTTCATTGTGTTTATCTCTACGCTTGTCGATAATAGCAAGAGAGCATGACAATTCTTTTGCAAAGTATCTTGTTCTTGGAACGCCACCTGTATCAGGACTTACGGCGACCATATTCTCGGAGTTTATTTCCAAATTTTTAATATAATTAACCAAAATAGGCGTTGCAAAAATATGGTCTACAAGGATATTAAAGAAACCTTGGATTTGTCCTGTGTGTAAATCCATTGCTAAAACCCTGTTGGTTCCTGCTGTAGTCAACAAATCCGCTACCAACTTAGCTGTAATAGCTTCCCGTCCGGATGTTTTTCTGTCTTGTCTTGCATAACCGTAGTAAGGAATAACAGCGGTTATTGTTTTTGCACTTGCACGCTTGAATGCATCAATAATAATCAAAAGTTCCATTAGGTTTTCGTTTACAGGGTTACACAGCGGCTGAATTATAAAAACGTCGTCTCCTCTTACACTCTCCTGTACCTGAACATAAATTTCGCCATCCGCAAAGTTTTTTATAATCATCGGTCCGACAGTTGTCCCGAGGTAATTTGCGATTTCTCTTGCCAGAGCAGGATTTGAACGTCCAGCAAAAAGTTTAATGTCATGTGTCGGATTAATTACCCTTTCAGGTAACGGAAGAGCCATTTCCATAACCATATTAAAGTCCTTTCTTAAATTGTCAGTCTGTGCTCCATGATTGTAACATGCAAATTGTAAATAGTAAATGGGAAAACGTGAAACGTGAAATGTGAAAAGAAGTTTATAAGGTTATAGGGTGAATGGGTGAACAGGTGAACAGTTTCGTTTAAAAACTACGCCTCCACGCATCTACGCATCTTGTCTTCTATTTTTCCATTTCCTATTCACTATTCACCATTCACTATTTACTATTTACTTTTTGCCTGTTTTCGTGTAATATATTGTCATAATAAGAAATAGGAGCTGACATGTTTGAACGTTTTACGGAAAAGGCGATAAAGGTAATAATGCTGGCACAAGAGGAAGCCCGAAGGCTCGGACATAATTTTGTCGGAACGGAGCAGGTTTTGTTGGGTCTCATTGGCGAAGGTACCGGTATTGCAGCTAAAACACTTAAATCAATGGGGGTTAATCTCAAAGATGCCCGTGTAGAAGTTGAAAAAATTATCGGCAGAGGTTCAGGGTTTGTCGCTGTTGAAATTCCTTTTACTCCGCGTGCAAAAAGGGTTTTGGAATTGTCATGGGATGAAGCCAGACAACTCGGACATAATTATATCGGAACAGAGCATCTTTTATTGGGACTTATAAGAGAAGGCGAAGGTGTTGCAGCCCGTGTTTTGGAAAATTTAGGTGTAGATTTAAATAAAATAAGAAGCAATGTTGTTAAGATGCTTGGAGAAAGTAAACCCCAAACTGTTGCATCAGGTGCAGGTGTCGGAGCATCTTCCTCAAAAGCTAAAACGCCAAGTCTTGATGAATTTGGGACAGATTTAACCTTGGCTGCTCAAGAATTAAGACTTGACCCTGTTATCGGCAGAGAAAAAGAAATTGAGCGTGTTATTCAAATCCTTGCAAGAAGAACAAAGAATAATCCTGTTCTTTTGGGTGAACCCGGGGTTGGTAAAACGGCAGTTGCCGAAGGTCTTGCGATAAGAATTGTTAATTCCGAAGTTCCCGATATTTTGGAAGGTAAAAAAGTAGTTCAACTTGACATGGGGCTTTTAGTTGCCGGAACCAAGTACAGAGGCGAATTTGAAGAACGTCTGAAAAAAATTATGGATGAAATAAGACAAGCCGGAAACGTAATTCTTGTAATAGATGAAATGCATACTTTAATCGGTGCAGGAGCTGCCGAGGGTGCAATTGACGCTGCAAATATACTTAAACCCGCCTTATCTCGTGGTGAAATTCAGGTTATCGGGGCTACAACCTCCGATGAATACAGAAAATATGTTGAAAAAGATTCTGCTTTGGAAAGACGTTTTCAGCCTATCATAATTGAAGAACCATCCGTTGATGAAACCATCGAAATTATTAAAGGGCTTCGTTCAAGGTACGAAGAACACCACAGATTAAACATTTCTGATGAAGCAATACTTGCTGCAACAAAACTTTCAAGCAAATATATTTCTGACAGATTTTTGCCCGATAAAGCAATTGATGTGCTTGATGAAGCAAGTTCAAAGGTAAGACTTCAAGTCAGTTCGCTTTCTCCGGAGGGTAAGGAACTTGATAAAGAGCTCCGTGCTTTGATTAAAGAAAAAGAAGAAGCTATCAGAAATCAGGAATTTGAACGAGCATCGCAGCTTAGAGACGAAGAAGCTGAACTTAAAGACAAAATAAGAGAGTTATCTGCCCAATGGCGTGAAGAACACGAGGCAAACAAACCGACTGTTACAGAAGAACATATTGCAGAGGTAATTTCAACTATGACAGGTGTTCCGGTTACAAAGCTGACAGAAGGCGAAGGCGAAAGACTGCTTAAACTTGAAGATACGCTTCATAAAAGAGTAATCGGACAAAGTGATGCCGTTGTTTCTATTTCAAAATCAATAAGACGTGCAAGAGTAGGTCTTAAATCGCCTAACAGACCAATCGGAAGTTTTATTTTCTCCGGTCCTACGGGCGTAGGTAAAACAGAACTTGCTAAAGCACTTGCAGAAGCTATGTTCGGCTCTGAGGACAATATGATAAGGGTTGATATGTCTGAGTTTATGGAAAAGCATTCAACCGCAAAACTTATCGGCTCGCCTCCCGGTTATGTCGGATATGATGACGGCGGACATTTATCAGAAATCGTCCGTAAAAAACCTTATTCCGTAATTCTTTTCGATGAAATAGAAAAGGCTCACCCTGATGTGTTTAATGTTATGCTGCAAATCTTGGATGACGGAAGATTAACGGATTCTAAAGGGCGTCATGTTAATTTTAAAAATACGGTAATTATTATGACTTCAAACGTCGGTGCAAGCATGATTGCAAATCAATCTAAGCTTGGATTTGCGACAGCTCAGGACGAGAAAAAAGATAAATATGAAAAATTGAAAGATACCGTTATGGATGAGTTAAAAAAAGCGTTCAGACCGGAATTTTTAAACAGAATTGACGATATTATCGTATTCTCCCACCTTTCTAAAGAAGAAATCAGACAGATTGTTGATTTGATGCTTCAAGACTTATTTAAACGTTTGGAAGAACGTGAATTGTCAATCGAAGTTACCGACGAAGTCAAAGATTTCCTTGCAAAAGACGGTTACTCAGATGCTTATGGTGCAAGACCATTGAGAAGACTTATCCAAAAGAAAATCGAAGATATTTTAGCGGAGGAAATACTTACAAACAAGTATTCAGCGGGGGATGTTATTGTTCTAAAAATGGAAGACGGCAAAATAACTTTTGATAAGGGTAAATCTTCCGGAAAAAAGGAAGAAGCAGTTAAGTAAGTGAAAAGTGAAATGTGAAATGTGAAAAGAAGAAGACAAGAAGCGTAGATGCGTGGAGGCGTAGAAAACAAAACTGTTCACCTGTTCACCTTATAACCTAAATAATTTTCCATTTTCCATTTGTTAAATCAACTTATCGACTTATAAACTTAAAATTAAAATGGAGTACTTATGAAAAAATTTTTAATGATTGGGCTGATAGTTGTAGCTGTTGTTCTTACTTCGGCGTTTGTTTGGGCATTTAGCCCCAAAAAAAACTTAAAACCTTCTGAATATGACATCGGAATAACTTATGCTTCTGCAATGAAAGCTCAAAAGCCTTTTATTGCTCTATTCTATGCTGACTGGTGTACTTATTGCATAAAATTTATGCCCAGATATAAAATGCTTTCCGATATTTACAAAGACAAATATAATTTTGTTATGATAAACGTTGATAATTCAAGTTATGGCAAGGTTATAAATGATTATGATATAAGCGGTTTCCCGACAATATACATTATAGACCCGACAATTGACAACAGAATTTTGATAAATAATGCACTATATGGTGATTTAGCTAAATTAAGAACGGAATTTGACCGTTATTTAAGAATTAGGGCAATGATAAAAAGTGAGAAGTGCGAGGTGAGCAGTGAAAAGAAGTTTATGGGTTTATAGGGTGATAGGGTTATAGGTTATTTCAGCTCACTGCTTACCTTCTTAATCACCTAATCACTTATTCACTTTAAAAAACACTCAAAACACCCATCCGCAGACGATGATAGACATAATTGCGGCAATTATGTCCGCTAAAAGCCCTACCCAAAGTGCATATCTGAATTTTGTAATTCCTACGGCACCGAAATACACAGCTAAAACGTAAAACGTTGTTTCTGAGCTTCCTACCATAACAGCCGCAAGTTTTGTCGAATAAGCGGTTGGTCCAGCTGTTGTTGCAATATCCGAAAACAAACCCAATGCTGCCGAACCTGAAAGCGGTCTTACAAAAATTACAGGCAGCACATCAGCAGGGATATTAAGCCTTATTAGTATTGAAGACATTGCATTTGCAAGCATTTCAATAGCTCCTGAGGCTCTTAACATTGATATTGCAACTATTATTGCAACCAAATAAGGGATAATATTAACCGCTACCTTAAACCCGTCTTTTGCTCCTTCGGTAAAAACCTCATAAACAGGGACTTTTTTAACCATGCCTGTTGTCAAAATCAACACGATTATAAACGGCAAAGCCCAAAGCGATATGATGTTAAGGATTGATTGAAAACTCATTGCTCACCGCCTTGTTCTTGCTTAGTAAACAATGAATTTGCATTTCGAGTTTCTCCCTCGCCCCTTGGGGGAGAGGGGTTAGGGGTGAGGGGTAATTCGGCGGTTTGCACAGGCGAAAATCTTTGGAATATTTTCGCTAAAATAACTGCACTCACGAAAGTAAAAGAAGTTACAAAAAGTGTCGGAGCAATAATTTCCGTAGGATTTTTGTATCCTATTCCGACCAAAACAGCGATTACCGTTGCGGGGATAAGCTGAAAACCTGCGGTATTCATCGCAAGCAGCATACACATAGCGTTAGAGGCTGTTTTTTTGTTAACATTATGCTTTTGCAAGTCCTGCATTGCCATAATTCCGATTGGCGTTGCTGCATTGGTTAATCCGAGAGCGTTAGCCGAAAAATTCATTGCAATATTGCCGATAGCAGGGTCTTCCGGCGGAATTTCGTTAAAAAGTCTTTTAGTAATCGGTTTTATTATTTTGGCGATAAATTCTACCACACCGGATTTTTCGGCTATTTTCATAATCCCGAGCCAAAACGCCATTATACCGATTAAAGACAGAGCTATTTGAACGGATTTTCCCGCACCGATGAGGATGGAATTGACCACATCGGGCAGTTTTCCGTTAATTGCCCCTATTATTATAGATAAAACTATTAATCCGTAAAATATGTAATTCATTACAACAATTTAATCATTAATTCTCTTAAAATACAAGTTTATTTGTTGTCGGGCAAGAATACTCGACCTACTGTCAAAAACAATCATTCCGGCAAAAGTACGGAAATTGTGGCATTGTTTATGTCCAAATATTTATTGGCAGCTTCTTGTAAATAATCGATAGAAATTTCGTCCAATATTTTCAAATAATCTTCAATCAGTTTTAAATCATCACAAACGGTCATGTAATATCCGATTGTTTCACCGATTTCTGATACGGTTTCGGCGTTGTTAGCAAATTGGGATTTAATTTTCTTTTTTGCCTTTAAAAACTCCCTTTGGGATACTAAATCAGTTTGTAATTTTCTAATCTCGTCTTTGACTAAATCAATTGCTTTTTCTTTGTGTTCCGGTTTAAAATTTGACTGAATAAAGAAATTATCGCCTTCTTTGAATTGATAATGTTCAGCATTAATTACATTAAAAATCTGTTCAGGCTGTTTTTCGATTAAATTCTGATAAAGCCTTGAACTTGTACCGTCACCAAGGATTATTGCAAGCATTTCAAGAGCGGTTGAATTTTTCAAATCACATGCAAAAGGTCCAAGATAGCCAAACATCATGAATGCCGAATTAATATGAGCTGTTTGTTCAATATATTTTGTTTCTTTTATCGGTTCGTCAATTTGATTAATTTTCTTTTCACATTTACGTTCGCCCCATTTTCCTTCAAATTCTTCAATAACTTTATTTAAAACAGTCTCATTGTCAAAATCGCCGACTATAATCGTGGTAATGTTTTGAGGACTGTAAAAAGATTTGTAATAAGTCATAATTTCTTGCTGAGAAACTTGTGAAATTACCTCGGGGGTTCCGATAACATCTCTTTTATAAGGGTGTTGAGTGTACATTCCGGAGTTACAAGCGTTATAAACCTTTGTCCAAGGCTGGTCTTTACGCATACGGATTTCTTCGATTACAACATGGCGTTCACGTTTATCTTTGACGGTTGTATCGTTAACATCAAACTCTGCACCCATTTCATAATCAGGGATTATGGGATCGAGCATCATATCGGCGTGAAGCTCGATTGCTTCATAAAAATCCTTGTTATTTTCGCCTTTCGGGAGTGTCACATAATAAAAAGTATAATCTTTCCAAGTCGCAGCGTTTACAATAGCCCCTTTTGCTTCCAAAATCTTGTCAAATTCACCCGCTTTATGCTTATGAGTGCCTTTAAACATTAAATGCTCAAGAAAATGAGAAATTCCTGTATTGGAATCATCTTCGTTTATTGAACCTGTTTTAACCCATGAACTTACATTGACTAAACCGCCTTTTTTATGTGCAAGGACAATCTTATGACCGTTTTCAAGTTCATAAATTTCAACATCTTTTGTCAAAAACGGGTACTTTACAAGTGATTTTTTAATTTCCATAACTTGATTATACTTCAATTGCAAAGAATGGGCAAGTTTGTGTTCTAAATCAATACATATTAGGCTAAGCTTGCATTAATTTTTCATAATCAATATGATGTTCTCTTGCATATTTGATAAATTCTTTTTCTTGTTTACTTACATTAATTCTGAATTCTAAAACTACTCCATTAATGGGCTTTCTGCCCGCACCTTTACGCTTACCGCCCCATTTAGCGATTTCTTTATCGGAGTTTTCTATTATTTTTTGTTTTCTTGCGTTTGATAAAGCATAGATCGGAAGAGC
>JAQVKX010000067.1 GCA_028694425.1 Candidatus Gastranaerophilales bacterium | reverse complement strand
AACCCACAATAGAGACTGGGACACATATCTAAAAGTTCATTAGAATTACAGTAGGCTCTTACGGTTTTAAATAATTCCTGATACCTATCTTCAAACTTTTTTCAGGGCAAACTTCAATACATTTTAAGCAACTTATACAATTTGGACTTGCCAGACTGTTTACTTTATGAATTGGTATTTTCATCGGACATTTTTTGCTGCAAAGCCGGCATGAAATACAAGAAGCATCTTTATTTATTGTTATAGGTCTTAATAGAGAGAATAAACCCAGTTTCGCACCGATAGGACATAAATAACGGCAAAAAAAACGTTTGGTGAATAAAGATAAAACTCCCAAAAATATTAAAAAATAAAAAATAAAATTCAGACTTATATTACCTTTTAAGATCATTGCAAAATTCCCCCAAACTTTTTGGGGGAATAAAAAAAATCCACCAACGGTAATGGCACCTATCAGTATTACATATCGTAAATATTTTAAAATATTATGAGCTTTTTCAGAAGGTTCAAACGGTTCTTTTTTTATAAATTTTCCAATATATCGGCAAATATCTTGATAAAATCCTAAAAAACACATCCAACCGCAAAAAAAAGGTCCTAAAAAAACAGAGATAATAATTATAGGCAACATTAAAGTTTTAAAAGAAATAAACCCTATAACAAATAAACTCAAAAACAAAAGTTGAGTTAAAAAACGGCAAATTGATATGAAGATGTTTTTTTCCATACTTTTAATATTTTATTTATTTTTTACAGGAGTTAATTTCCCGTTAATATTTTTATATTGCCCACATTCTCCGGTTTCATTAGGTTTTATTAAACAATTACAAGGACAATTATTGCATCTTATTGATTTAATTTGAGTTTTTTCTAATTTAATAAGAGGTTTTATTTTAAAAAAATTTATAGCAAAAGATTTTGCTTGCAACAAAGAAAAGCAAAATATAATGAGTATTATAACCAAGATTTTTTTGAAAAGATTTATCTTTTGCATAATATTAAATTCCTAAAGAGCTTGCGGAAAAATTACACCTGCTTGTTTGCGAGTTTATGAGCATTACAAGGCTGGGTGCTAGGACAGTAAAATTTTTCTCGCAATCTCAAAAGCATATTTATTATAAAATTATAGCATAAAGTTTCGGCAAGCTCAAAATTATTCTATAAAAATGGGAAGCTAACGCTTCCCGTTTTTTCTTTTAGCCCATAAAAAGGCTCATCTCCTTTATTTATTTTTTACTACTTTTTGTTTTAGTTTCGGCTTTTTTAGTTTCATTTGAATTCGATTTATCCTTTGTATCATCTGCGGTTTCTGTCGATTTTGATTTGTCCTCGGCAGTTTTAGCCGTTAATTTATTCCTAAGTTCTGTAATCCTGCAAGCAATCGAACGGTTTACATTAATTTCTTTATCGCTATCTTTACCTTTTATGTCAAAGTTTTTCAAAATATAATTTATTCTGTCCATTATATCTTTATCATCTCCTGATGCCTGTTTTATATCCTCATCAGAAAACGCTTTTGTATCAACAGGAACAGTCAATGACATGCTGTTATTGACATCTGTGTTTTCTCCATAGCCTGTTGCACCATGTTGCTCAAGAAGTTTTTTAAGTCGGGTATATAAATTCCCTACTTGAGCTTCTTTTTCAGCTCTTTTAGGATCATCTTCCTTCATTGCCTTAAGTTCGTCGAATTCTTTATTATATTCGTCTACCCTTAAGCCTAGTTTGCCTTCAATTGTATCATATGTTGACTTTGTTTCTCCATTTAGTCTTACTTCGTCTTTTTCATGATAAACTTCATCATATTTTTCTTTGGCAAGTGTTATTTTTCCGCATTTTATAGTAACTTTGAAAGGTGCATCCGTTGTTTTTGAACTATCTTGAGTTTGAGAAGTGCTTGAAGCTTGTTGTGTATTTGAAGTTTGTGCCTTATTATTATTGGGGCTTACGGCAGGAGTTTGCCCTTGAGCAGGTTGGAAAGCTTGTCCTTGGGCAGTTTGTACTTGAGGCGGTTGTACTGCTTGATAACTTTGACTTGCCTGAGAATAAGGTGCCGATAAATCGAAGCGATAATTAGGGCATGCACCTAAAAGTGCACGTATATAAGCATCCCCAAGAGCATAAATCTGTGAAGTGTTACCACCGTTGATAAGACCGTTAGCAGCCACACTGCCTATTAAATACCCACCGATATTGCCTATTTGATCTATCTGTTTTAAGCAATCCGATAAATTGGAAGAATTATAATAACCCGGCACTCTTCTCTGTGGAGCTAAAATACTATTTTGTGCCGAATACCCCGGAGTGTTTGTTGTTTGAGTTGCCGGCTGTTTTAATTTTACATTACCGTCAAGCGGCTGTGCAGATGGAATTCCCCCCATTATTAAGTCCCCTATTTAAAATACTTATCCATATATCCCTTATTTATATAAAAACAATTATAAATTTAAGATTGACTTGAATTTATAGCAGATTTAATATTAAGAGGTGAAAGTCAGCTATATCAAGAAAAAAATGTTAATTTTTGTTACAAGGGTTAAAAAGTGTAACAGTTAAAATGAGTAACTTTCATGTCATTGCGAGGAGGGGGAAATTTAAGTATAGTATTGGAAATTAAAGTAATGAACCCCGACGCGGCAATCCAAGAAGAATTTATTTTGGATTGCTTCGTCGCCCTGTTACACAGGGCTTCTCGCAATGACATGAAATTTGTCTATTTTTAAACTAAATTATTTATACAAAATTTTAAAAAAAAAATTTAAATGCTAAAATTAAAAATGTAGACAAAATAGGATAGCAAAATGAATAAAAGTACAAATCAATCAATAAAACCGATTACGACAAAAATTAACAAAGAAGGAAATCTGGAAATAGGCGGTTGTGATTTAACAGAATTGGCAAATAAATATTCAACTCCGCTTTATGTAATTGATGAAATAACTTTGAGAACAATCTGCAAAGAGTATAAAAAAGCGTTCAAAGAATATGAAAAAGTTAACATGATGTATGCTTCAAAGGCATTTATGAGTACGGCGATCGCTAAAATAATTAATTCCGAAGGTTTTGGGTTTGATGCGGTATCAGGCGGTGAGATTTATACAGTTTATAAAGCCGGCATTGATATGTCTAAAGTACTTTTTAACGGCAATAATAAATCTTATGACGAACTTGAACTTGCACTTGAATTAGGTGTGGGCAGGTTTTCGGTTGACAATTTCTTTGAATTGGCATTACTGAATGAAATTGCAAAAAATAAGAATAAGAAAGTCAGTATTCTACTCAGGATTACACCCGGAATAGAATGCCATACACACGAATATATTCAAACAGGGCATTTAGATTCCAAGTTCGGGTTTGATTTAACACAAATACCCGAAGCAATGGAACTTATTCAAGAACAATATACAAACCTTATTCCTAGAGGGTTTCATGCTCATATCGGCTCACAAATTTTTGAAACAAAGATTTATGAAGATGAAGTTGAACTTTTGATAAAAGAAATGGCTTTAATAAAAGATAAATTCGGTATAATTTTTGATGAAGTCAATATTGGAGGTGGTTTAGGAGTTAAATATACAAATGAAGAATATCCGCCGTCTGTTTTTGAAATAGGTAAATTAATCATAAAAACACTTAATAAAGCCTTAAAAAAATACTCACTTAAACCTCCCGTCTTGTATCTTGAGCCGGGCAGAAGCATAATTTCTACAGCCGGTGTAACTTTATATACGGTAGGTAGTTCAAAGCAGGTTCCGCATGGCACAAAGTACTGGGCTGTAGACGGTGGAATGGCCGATAACCCTCGTCCGAGCATGTATCAAGCTAAATATAAAGCTCAAGTAGCTAATAAACCTTGTGATGAAAATTTACAAAAAGTTACAATTGCCGGAAAGTTTTGTGAATCGGGAGATATTTTAATTAAAGATATAAATCTGCCTGAACTTGAAGAAGGTGATGTATTGTGCATTTTTAACACAGGGGCTTATAATTACTCCATGGCAAGCAATTACAATCGTTTTCAAAAACCGGCTGCGGTACTTGTAAATAATTCACAATCTGATATTATAATAAATAGAGAGACACTTGATGATTTAATTTCTCATGATGTGATACCTAATAGATTGGATTAGCAAAATGTTGCATGACTTAATGGCTTTTTTTCAGGCACAACTTAATAACTTGCACCTGTCTTTTACGTGGCTTGACGTTGGAGAAGTTCTTATCATCGTAATTACGGTGCTTGCATTTTATAAAAGGTTTATTAAAAATACTCAGTCAGAAAAGCTTATTCGTGGAATTTTATTCCTCATATTCGCTTGGATTGTAAGTGAAATTCTTATAGATATTGACTTGAATATTTTGGGGATGTTTATAAGGTCAATGGTTGCACTTGTTGCACTCAGTTTAATAGTAATTTTTCAGCCGGAATTAAGGCGTTTTTTAGGCTATTTGGGTCAACCGGGATTTATAAGCAAAGCAATTTGGGGGCAAGGAAACAATAAAAACACTGAAAAAATCGATGTAGTAAAAGAAGTTATTGAGGCGGTTAAATACCTGTCAAAATCAAGAATAGGTGCTTTGATAGTGTTTCAGAAGGAGATAAGTGCTTCTTCTTACTTTGATGTAGGTACAAAACTTAACGCAGATGTTACAACAGAACTTATCTTAACCATATTTCACCCCAATACTCCTTTGCATGACGGTGCAATGGTCATAAAAGACAATAAAATTCTTTCCGCAGGGGTTTTGCTTCCGCTTACGGAAGATCCTAAGTTAAGCTGGAAATACGGAACACGCCACAGAGCAGCAATCGGAATGTCCGAGGTCAGTGACTCAGCTTGTCTTGTAGTATCTGAAGAAACAGGTGATGTATCTATGTCTATGGATGGAACACTTAAAAAGTATGAAGATTTAACCAGTCTGAAAGCAGATTTGGAAAATATATTAGGTTATGAAGAAGAAGAACAAATAATAAAAAAGTCTATTTTTAACATTAATAACTTAATGGTTCTTAAAAAAGAGGACGAAGTAAAAAAAGAAAGCGAAGGAATGAGATAATAAGCAAATAGGAGACAAGATGCGTGGATGCGTAGAGGCATGGTTTTTAAATGGAAAATTGAAAAACAATAATAAATTGCAAAGAGCGTTCGACATTGATACTCCCCACCTCTTATCCTCCCCCGCAGGTGGGGAGGAAGAACAATTATTTTTGCAATATGGATGGGAAAATGGAAAATGATTTAGGTTATAAGTTGATAAGTCGATAAGTTGAGAAGCTAAAAAATAACCTATAATCCTATCACCCTATAATCCTATAAACTATTTTTGACATTTTACTTTGTCATGAGTACAATAAGTTTATGATAAACTTTGTAGTACGATTATTTTTCTTAACACTGGGGGCTTTTGTTGCCGGTTTTGCACTGGAAGGGTTTTTAATCCCCAATAATATGATTGACGGCGGAATGGTCGGCATTGGTATGATGGTAAGCTATGTTACAAAGTTTAATTTAGGTTTGGTGCTTTTAATTATTAATGCTCCGTTTATTTTTCTTGCTTTGCAAAAAATGGGAAAAATGTTTGTTTTTCAGACTCTATACGCTGTTATTATGCTGGGTATAAGCGTAAATATGTTTCATCATCACGTAGCAACCGATGATATTTTGCTCGCAACTGTTTTTGGCGGCGTTGTTCTCGGCATCGGCGTAGGAATTGTACTTAGAAATAATGCGGCAATGGACGGAACAGAGATTTTATCCATAAGGCTATCTAAAAAATTCGGTTTTTCTATCGGTGAGATAATAATGTTCTTTAATATCTTTATTTATACTGCTGCAGCATTTTTGTACGGTCTTGATAAAGCAATGTATTCGGTTTTAGTATATTTTATATGTTACAAAGTTATAGACCTTGTACTGGAAGGGCTTAATGAAGCAAAATCCGTTACCATAATTTCCGATAAAGCAGAAGAATTGGGTGCAAACATAATAAAAAAACTTGATGTCGGGGTTACTTACATTGAAGGTAAAGGCGGTTATTCCGGTGCCGAAAAGAAAATTATCTACTGCGTAATCTCCAGATTAGAAATTGCTAAATTAAAAGACCTTATAAAATCTATTGATGAAACTGCATTTTTGGCAATTGAAAGCGTTCATGAAGTTGAAGGTGTAAGAATAAAAGAAAAAAGAGAAAAAAAGCACAAAAAGAAAAAATTCTTAACAACTGGACATTTACTTTAAATTATAATATTATTAATACATAGTACACAAAGGATAAAAAATGGCTAAACATATTGACACAATTCCTATAGAAGTATGTATTCTGACAGTTGACCATGATATAAAAGGCACAGTCCATGTTTCAAAATATACAAGTACTAACCGTGAACTTACAGATTTGTTAAATGATAAAGAAAGACGTTTTCTTGCTGTGACTAATGCGGAAATTTACCCGAGAAACTCATCTCAAAACCCCAGAAGATACAATTTTTTAGAAATCCATATGGATTATGTCTTGATGGTTCATCCTTCGACACAAGCAGTGTTTAAAGAATCCGGCAAAGCTCAGGAAGATATTGCCCGTTTCAGAGATTTAAGAATGAAACTTAACCAAACAAAACCGTTTTAAAAAGTGAATAAGTGATTAGTTAAATAAGTGAATAAGTGAATAAGTTCAATTTTAAAATTAAACTATTTAATGTTATCGTTTTTTGTTGTAAATATTGACAAGTTGTATATTTTAAGATACAATGTAAACATGAAACAGCTTGAAACTTTTAAACTAAACGGCAGAAATTTATTTGATGAGTGGCTAGAAACTTTAAAAGATAAAAAGATACAAATTTGTATCTTAGAAAGAATTAGACGTTTGTCATCAGGTCAATATGGTGACTATAAAAAACTTGACAATGAACTATGCGAGTTACGTTTGAAATTTGGAGCCGGTTATAGAGTATATTTCTCTGAAATTAATAATGTTATTCTTTTGCTAATTTGTGGTGGTGATAAATCTACACAAAAAAGAGATATTAAAAAAGCAAAAGAATATTTAAAAATATGGAAGGAAGACAATAATGACTAAAAAGAAATATAAACATTCAGTTAACTTTGAAGATTATTTAATCGAAAAATTACAAGACCCTGAAATGACAAGGGAATATCTTAATGTTTGTCTTGAAGAATACGTAAAAGACAATGATTTTACCGAATTTATGCGGTCGCTTGAACTTGTTATCAAGGCAAGACAATCATTAAAAAGTTTTTCCGAAGAAATTAATCTTAACAGAGCTAATCTTTATGCAATATTTAGGGGTAAACGAAAACCCCAATTCGGTACTGTTTTAAAAATTTTAACAAAATTGGGCTATACGCTTAAAGTAGCTTAACATGAACATAACTCAAGAATTTGATACGATTACGGCGATTGCTACTCCTGTTGGGACAGGAGGGGTCGGTGTTATAAGAATCTCCGGCGAAAAAAGTTTCGAAATCGCCGAAAAAATTTTTTCGCAAAAATTAGTTGCAGGAAAAATTCACCATGGCTGGATAAAAGATGAAAACGAAAAATACATAGATGAAGTTATTATTTTGCCGTTTAAAAGCCCTAATAGTTATACAGGCGAAGACGTTGTAGAAATCCAATGCCATGGCGGAATAAATGTCCTGAGAAATATTTTGGATTTGGTTTTGCAAAACGGTGCACGACCTGCACAAAGAGGAGAATTTACAAAACGGGCTTTTTTAAATCACAAACTTGATTTGTCCCAAGCTGAAGCTGTTTGCGACTTAATCCATGCCAAAACTCAAAATTTTGCCGTCAAATCCGCAAAAAATTTGTCAGGGGTTTTAAGCGAAAAGATAAAAGAAATCAAGAAGGATATTTTTGAAGTTTTATCAAAAATCGTTGCCGGAATTGATTTTCCTGATGATGTAAAAGAGCCGGAATATGATTATTTAAGGGCAGAATTTCAAAAAGCCATCAAAAAAATTGATGAAATTTTAGCTTGTGCAAGGTCATCCAATATTTTACGCCAAGGTATTAAGATTGCGATTTTAGGCAAGCCCAATGTCGGAAAATCCTCGCTTTTTAATGCACTTTTAAGCTTAAATCGTGCAATTGTAACTGATATAGCAGGCACCACAAGGGATATTTTAACCGAAACAATTGATATTGAAGGTATTCCTGTTACTCTAATCGATACGGCAGGTATAAGAGAACTTTCTCAAGTCGGGAAAGTTGAGGAAATAGGCATTGAGTTTTCTAAACAATCGGCTCAGGATGCAGATTTAATCTTGTTTTTATTTGACGCTTCGACAAGTATAAATGAGGATGATGAAGCTATTTTAAACTTAATTAAAGATAAAAATTATGTAATTCTTGCTAATAAAGCCGATTTACTAAAGGAACAAGCTTCTCTTTCCCGCTTGCCGTTTACTGTTTATCCGCTTTCAACAGTTACTAAACAAGGGTTTGATGAATTAAAACAAAAAATAAAAGAATTTGTGGGCGGAAAATCAATTGAAGATACTGAGTTTATAACAAATTCCAGGCAGCAGGATTGTCTTGAAAAATCCAGAGAAAGCCTTAATCAGGCACTTTTAGCGGTACAAATCCGAGAGCTTCAGGATTTGATTTCAATTGATGTTAAGTCGGCACTTTTATACCTGGAGGAAATAACCGGCGAGGTTATTACAGACGATATTTTAAATAACATTTTTGACAACTTTTGCATCGGGAAATAGCAAAGTAGTGAATAGTGAATGGTGAATGGTGAATGGTGAAAAATGCAAAAAGCAAAACGTAAAATGTTAAATGTGAAATGTGAATAGGAAATGGGAAATGGAAAATGGAAAAATTTCAGCTCACTGTTCACTGCTCACTGTTCACTTTTAAAACTATTCACCCATTGACCTGTTCACCTTATAACCTAAATAATTTTCCATTTTCCATTTATATAACTTCTTTCTTAAAAAATTCTTTACAAATATTTTGCTTTCAAGTAATATTAATTCTAAGAAAGAAGCGGTGTCCGATGGGAAAAGATTTAAAATATAAAAGAATTTTGTTAAAAATAAGCGGAGAAGCACTCTTGGGGAAACAGGAATTCGGTATTGACCCTGCTCCCGTTGAAATGATTGCCAATGAGATAAAATCGGCATATGATGCAGGTGCTCAAATCGCTGTTGTAGTAGGCGGGGGAAATATATTCAGAGGGGTTAAAAACTCAGCCAAAATGGGTTTAGATCAAGCTTCGGGAGATTATGTGGGCATGCTTGCAACAGTTATGAACTCATTGGTACTGCAAAGTGCTTTAAAAAAGGTCGGTGTTCCTTGCAGAGTTCAGTCCGCAATCCAAATGAATCAGGTTGCAGAACCTTATATCAGGTTTAAAGCAATAAGACACCTCGAAAAAGGTCGTGTAGTAATTTTTGCCGCAGGTACAGGGAATCCTTTCTTTACAACCGATACGGCAGCTGCACTAAGGGCTTCCGAGGTTAACGCTGATGCTATGTTAATGGCAAAAAACGGTGTTGACGGAATTTATACGGATGATCCCAAAGTAAACTCCGGTGCAAAAAAAATAGACACGATGACTTATGACGATATAATAAAAAACGGACTTAACATAATGGATACGGCAGCTTGTGCTTTGTGTAAACAAAATAATATTCCGATTGTGGTATTTGATTTTCAAGCAAAAGGAAGTATTCTGAATATATTACATTCAACAAAAATAGGAACTTATGTAGGAGGATAAAATGTCAGAAGCGTTAGAAGAATTATTTTTATTCGGCGAAGAAAAAATGGAGAAAGCTATAACTCAACTTAAACGTGAGTTTGGAGCAATTCGCTCCGGACGTGCAAATCCGTTGATTTTAGATAAGGTTGTGGTTGATTATTACGGTGCACCTACTCCGCTCAGGCAAATGTCTCAGGTTACCGTTCAAGACGGTATAACACTTGTAATTTCACCTTATGATAAGAGTGCAATGAAAGAAATTGAAAAAGCTATAATTAAAGCCGAAATAGGTATATCTCCAAACAGTGACGGTATCGTTATAAGACTTGCCTTCCCGCCTTTGACCGAAGAGAGAAGAAAAGAAATTACAAAAGATGTAAAAAAGCTCGGCGAAGAAGCAAAAATTTCGATTAGAAATGCCCGTCGGGATATGGTAGATGATTTAAAAAAACTTGAAAAATCTGAAAACCTTCCTGAAGATGTGGTTAAGGATAATCAAGATGAAATCCAAAAATTAACGGACAAATATATTAAAATGATTGATAATGCGGTAGAAGAAAAAGAAAAAGAGGTTCTGACAGTTTAATGAATTTGAACTTAAACAAAAATGCAACAAGACTGTTAACAGGTTTGGTCATAGGGCTTATTGCTCTTTGGTGCCTTTTATATGGCGGGATTGCACTGTTAATTCTTATTTCAATCTTTGTTTACGTGGGTTCAAAAGAATATGTTCAAATTCTTGAAAATAAAGGATTTTATCCGAGTTTAAAAGTAATGTTTTTTGCAGATATTATTTTTGCTTTCTTATCTTATTTTAACAGATTTGATTTGATAGCAATTGCATTTACCGTATGTTCAATAGCTGCATTCATGTGGGTTCTATTCAGAGGGCGTCAGCCTTATATTGCAAATGTTTCTACTACTATTTTGGGATTTGTATATTGCGGCTGGTTTCCCTTGCATCTCTTATTTTTGAGGGGACTAAATGCCGAAAACTATCAGGGATTTTTAAAATTAAACATCCAAAATGATGGTTTAGGTTATGTTGTGTTATTATTCACCATAATTTTATTGACCGATACCGGATGTTATTATTTCGGAAGAAAATTCGGTAAACATAAATTATCGCCGGTCATAAGCCCGAATAAAACAATAGAAGGTGCCATAGGCGGTGCTGTTTGTGCTGTTATCGGGTCATTAATTGTCGGACATTTTATTCATCTTAGTTTTTGGGATTCTTTAATTCTGGGTATTTTATGTACATTTTTTGCACAAATCGGGGATTTATGCGAGTCTTTAATTAAGCGTGATGCCGGAGTAAAGGACTCAGGAAGCATCTTGCCCGGTCATGGCGGTTTTATGGACAGAGCAGGCAGTTATGTCTTTACCATTCCTGTTATGTTTTTCAATTTGAAATACTTTGTGGTTTCAAACCAATTAGGGGTAGACTTTATTAAC